>JBFJVR010000042.1:0-11152 GCA_041624095.1 Oleiphilaceae bacterium | reverse complement strand
GCAGCTCCGCAGGGAAAACCTTATCCTTAATAATCTTTTGTTCGCCATAGAGGTCCGCGATAAACATATTCAAAGCCTGAACCCGTTGCTTCAGGCCCTGTTCGGTTTTGCTCCACTCGCTTTGGGGAATCATTCTTGGTATCAAGTCGAATGGCCAGGCCCGATCTATCGAGCCTTCTTCTTCGCTATAGACGGTAAACGTTATGCCCATTTCCTTAATGGCCAGATTCGAGGCATCGCGGAATTGGGTGGACTCCTCATCTGTTAACGAAGAAAAAAAATCCACGACCTTTTTAGCGTACTTGCGTGGCTTATTCGGCCCCAGCATCAGTTCGTCGTAGGTAGGGCTTTGATAGTCTTTCCAGTCTTCTCGTAGTAATTTTTTCGCCATAATATGCCTTTCCTTAAGCGCGTCGCACATCTACTTCGACGCGCAATTTGTGGTTACCGCCACCATAAATTACGCCTTTTAATGGAGTTACATCAGCAAAATCCCTGCCTTGTGCAAGAGAAATGTGTCTGTCGCCTGGAATCAAGTTGTTTGTCGGGTCAAAATCGATCCAGCCTTCACTCGGTGAAAAAACCGAAAACCACGCATGCGAGGCATCTGCGCCCTGTAATTTTTCGGCACCCTCGGGAGGCAGGGTTTCTAGATATCCGCTTACATAGCGCGCTGCGAGGCCGATACTGCGCAAGCAAGCAATCGCAAAGTGTGAGAAGTCCTGACACACACCCTTGCGATGCGCGAGCACCTCCTGCAAGGGCGTTGTTATGGTTGTAAAAGTGGGATCATACTTGAAGTCGGTAAAAATGCGGCGCATCAAGTCATTGGTCGCCTCGATCAGTGGTCGCCCAGGTAAAAAACTGCTTAGCGCATAGTCTTTTACGCCGTCAATAATGGGCACCAAAGGGGATGGTAAACAGAAATCACGCACCATAAGAATGCGTTCATCTTTAGCGTGATGAATGGTCTCGCGGACGGTTTCCCACGGTATGGTGCTAAGGAGCAAGTCTTGTTGAGACTGGCTTTTAACGTCCACCTGACTAACTACGGTAATGATTAGTTCCCGGTGCGGGCGCGCGACTTCAAAGTAAGTAACTTTATTGCCGAAGTGGTCTGAATAGGTGCGTGTTGTCTGTGGCGCTGGCACTATGGTGAACGAGGTTTCAAGGCAGCTCTGATTTGCATTTGAGAAAGGGATAAGCCTTGCGATATTTTTGCAGACGGTCACGTTGCGCTCGTATTTGTAGCGAGTGGTATGGCTAATGGTATACATTAATCTGCGTCCTCGACGATCTGCTGCGGAGCGAGTTGCCGCCCGTGGTCTGTATGACTGAAATAGCGGTGGGAGATGTCCTCCGATACCGAAAACAACGAAGACTCAATATCCGCTAACAGAGCGAGCAGGTTTTGCCGTTGCGACGTTTTCGGGTCGGCCTTACATAGCTTGTTTACGTCGGATAAACGCAAGGAGGTCAGGCAGTGTAACAAGGTTTTTTCTTCGTCGTTCAGGTGTGTATTGAACAAGCTTTTCACTTGGCGTGGCAAGTAGCGGCAGTGGCCCTGCAGTTTAACGATCTGAAACGCAATAGAGCGGGGGTGCAGTTCATCCAGCACCAATAACTTGCATGCCGCCTCGGCACTACCGGCGAGGCGATAGCGGCGGCGATAGGTCATCAGGCTTTCCTGAGTGCTCATGAGCGCCTCGATGTTTAATTGCTCGTCTAGTTCGCCATTAACATCGCACAGCAAAGACCGGCTCAGCTTGATGACCTGTAATGCACGCTCCAAACGCTTGCCCAGATCAAACATAAACCAGCCACTTTCATGCGACATGCTCTCTTGCGTCAATCCTGAAAATGCCATGAGCGAGTCGATAGTTGTGTCGATATGGTTGTGCAAGCCGAAAAACGAGGGCTTCTTTGCTCGAACGGTGGCGAGGAACTCGCCAATGTCGTCGATTATCCGCCAGGTATCTGCCGACCATAAATCCCTGACATTAAACGCCCCGTAAAACAGCGCGTTAAGTGTGCTGACGATACTCCCGGCTTTGTCGCTGTCGAAAACAACGGCGAGAATTTCTTTTTCCGGGCGTGTAAATATGGCTTCGCTTTTCGGGTTGACGAAGCCGGGGTGTGTGTCGGTTAGACAGGTTAGCGCTTGCAGCATTTTGCGCAAGCAAGCTTGGTCCATCTCGTCGTGATATTCGGTGACATCCGACAATTTTCCAAGCACCGTACGTAGCAAACGCACGACGCCTTCAGAACGTTCCGCATAACGACCTACCCAATAGAGGTTTTCTGCCGAGCGGCTTGGCATCAGTAATTCGGCATCCTGCCTCAGCAGAACTTTTTTGATATCGGGTAGCAGGCTGACTTGCCGGTCTGGCTGGTCGGTCAACACCCAGGTGTCCTTGTTTACGCCGCCACTCTGATTCGTGATGACGAAGCTGTCGTTGTCGGGCGCGATACGCGTGAGCCCTCCCTGCATAACGTTGTAGCCATCTTCGGCCGCCACCAGAAATGAACGGAACAGCACGCGCCGAGGCACCACTTGGCCCTTGACCAACGTCGGGGTGCTGGAACAGGCGAGCCTTTCCTGACCTACATAGAGGTAGGGTGTGGCAAGGATTTGCTGGCGCAAGGTTTCGCGCTCTTGCTGGCTCAGGGTACCGCCAAATACCGAAGGGAAACGCCGGTCAATTGCCTTTATCACCAGCTTGTCCAGGTTCTCTAATACGTAGTTGCGTTCTTTTTCGTGGCCACACCACCATGTGGCTGCACAAGGCATCTTGAGCTCCTCGCCCAGCCAGTGCTTGGCGATATTAGCCATAAACGGGAACATTGCCGGCGACTCGATAATGCTGCTGCCAAGCGGGTTCACTACCATAACGCTGCCATCGCGAACTGCTTGCAATAAGCCGGGCACGCCCAAATGAGAGTCTTCTCTTAGCTCCAAAGGGTCGCAAAAAGAGTCGTCAACGCGGCGTAAAATAATATCGACCTGGCTGAGCCCGTCGATCGACTTTAGCCAGACCTTGCCGTCGCGCACGGTCAGGTCCGCACCTTGTACCAGCGTATAGCCGAGGTAGGAGGCCAGATAAGCATGCTCGAAATAAGTTTCGTTCAACGGCCCGGGTGTAAGCAGAACGATCAAGGGGTCACTGCGGCTAGAGCGGCTTAGCTGTGCGAGCGATGAACGCATGGTCCTAAAATAGTGGGATAAACGACGCACTTTGTTTTCGCGAAACTCGGCAGCCATTACCCGCGACATTGCTATCCGTGACTCCAGAGCATAGCCAGAGCCCGACGGCGCTTGCGTGCGGTCTGCAAATACCCACATTCTGCCGTCGGGCCCTCGGGCAAGATCCGAGGCATAGTTAAAGATGGCATGCTTGGTATTCTGGTAGAGACCAACGCAAAGGCGCTGAAAGCCCTGATGGGCGAAAATGACTTCTGGTGGAAGCAGCCCCTCGCGAATGAGACGCTGTTCGCCATAAATGTCTTTGAATATTAAATTAAGCAATTCGGCGCGTTGAACCAGCCCAGCCTCGATGCCAGACCAATCGCTTTGCGATATCAGCATGGGTACAGGGTCCAGCTGCCATGCACGGGTGCTGCCCTCCGGTTCATCATAGACGTTATAGGTGACACCGCTTTCGCGCATAATCCGGCGTGCTTCATGGTTCTTGTGTTCCAACGCTTCAGGATTACTACGGCTGAGCGCTTGCATCAGTGGAACCCAGTGATCTTTGATCAGATGCTCATCGCCGCTGCTCAGCATTTCATCATGTGCAATACGTCGGGACTTGCCATAAAGGTGGATTAGATCTTCAAGCTTTGCATGGGTGTCCTCAAGGCTCTGAGCGTTCTGTGTCATGTGCGGGTACTTTTTAGTTGTCGTTATCGTCTTTACAGAGTGAATTATGATCCGAATTTGTGCAACTTATTGGACGTCATTTTTGCTCGGTAGCCTTAAATCGAGAGTTAGCCCGTACTGCGATGAGGTCGCTTCGGTGATCGGTTCCACGACATCTGGCGGAGAGCCCTGTGGATAGAATATACCCGCACTCTCGATACGTGGTCGCAGCGGCTCGGCATAGCTTAGCCCTCCTGTTGAGTGGCCCATGTCGAAGAAGCGATTAATACGTCGGCCTTCTGCCTCGTAACTGTTGATCGGAAGCGTTTCATAGGCGCGTCCGCCAGGGTGAGAAACATAATAGGTGCAGCCGCCAACGGTTTTGCCGTTCCAGGTATCGACGAGATCAAACACCAATGGTGAGTTGACCTTTAGCAGGGGGTGCAGTGCCGATGGGGGTTGCCATGCCCGATACTTGACTCCAGCCACATATTCGCCTTTGACCTCGGTCTCTTTAAGTTTTATTTTGCGACGATTGCAGCACAGCACGTAGCGCTCCTCAACCAGGCCTGACACTTTTACCTGTATGCGTTCGAGCGAGGAGTCTACATAGCGCGAGGTGCCTGATTGCGATACTTCTTCACCTAGCACATGCCATGGCTCAATGGCTTGCCTGAGTTCTATTTCGACGCCTGCCACCCGGTGGCGTCCATAAACCGGAAAGCGAAATTCGAGAAACGGACGCAGCCAGTCCATCTGGAAAGGGTAGCCCCACTCCTGAAGGCTGTTGCAGACATCCTTGATATCCTCCCAAACAAAGTGTGGCAGCATGAATTTATCGTGTAGCTGCGCACCCCAATGCACCAGCTTATGGCAATAAGGGTTGTCCCAAAAGTGCGCGACCAAAGTTCTGAGCAATAGCATTTGAACTAAGCTCATGCGCGGGTGAGGGGGCATTTCAAACCCGCGAAACTCTAGAATGCCCAAGCGCCCGGTGGGGGAGTCGGGTGAATAAAGTTTGTCGATACAGAACTCGGCACGGTGGGTGTTGCCGCTTACATCGACCAAAAGGTTGCGCAATAGCCTGTCTGCAAGCCAAGGTTGTGCGACATCGCCTTCGGGGATCTGTGCAAAGGCCAGTTCCAGTTCGTAAAGTATTTCGTCACGTGCTTCATCAACGCGCGGTGCCTGGCTGGTAGGGCCGACAAACTGTCCAGAAAACAGGTACGATAGCCCCGGGTGGTGCTGCCAAAAGGTAAGAAGACTGCGCAACAGATGGGGGCGCCTTAACAGGGGGCTGCGATCGGGCGTGATGCCGCCTAGCGTGACATGATTGCCGCCTCCGGTTCCGGTTTGGGTACCATCGATCATAAATTTAGTGGTGCCCAAGCGAGCCTGTTTGGCAAGTCCATATAGGTTTTGCGTATTCTCGACCAGTGTTTGCCAGTCCATGACGGGGTGAATATTTACTTCAATGACGCCGGGGTCAGGTGTGACCATAAAGCTTTGCAGGCGCACATCTTTAGGCGGCGTATAGCCTTCTATCACTGGTTTGATGCCTGTCTCTTGGGCACAGTATTCGATCCGGGAGACTAGGTCGAGGTAGTGCTCCAGATCTGACAGCGGTGGCATGAACACGTACAGGCCCCCTTGCCTGACTTCAACGCAGATGGCAGTTTGCACAAACTTCTCGGTGGTGTTGATATCCTGATAGGCTTCGAAGCCGATATTCAAATCAGCAACCGGATCGAACAGACTTTGCTCGCTGTGCTGCTCGCGCTTTGCCAGCGGTAACCAGCTGATGCTCTGAATAGGTAGGCGCAAACCGATCGGTGAGTCGCCGGGGGTAAGGAAGCAATGCCCGTTACGAAACTGCCATTGGCAGCTGTGCCAGCGTTTGGCCGAAAAATCCCAACCGAGAGGTAATACGAAGCCTCTGGGTGCATCAAAGTAGTTGTTTTGAATTGCCGAGAAGAGCGTACGGCGCTGATCACTGCTTGCCAGATTAAGGTTTTCCGGAGCATCGCCGACGGGCAAATTGCCTTCTTGCCACATGAGAAAATAAATATCTTCGTAGCCACTGCGAAGGCAGCTTTCAGGTACCGCCAGTATTTTAGTAAGCAGCTCGGCAAACTGTTGGGCCTGTTCGATACTAACGCCGTTATCTTCGCCGGGTCGGCCTAGCAGTTCAGGCTTGCGCCATATAGCTTGTTTATCGCGACGCCAATAGCAGCCGTATTGCCAACGAGGCAGGGCTTCGCCTGGGTACCATTTGCCCTGCCCGTAATGATGTAAAGGGCTGTCAGCAAATTGCTTAGACATGCTCAGAAACAGCTCGTGCGCCAATTTTCGCTTATGCTCACCATCGGCCTTAGTATTCCACTGTTCCGATTCCATGTCGTCAATCGAAATAAACGTTGGTTCGCCTCCCATGGTCAGCTCGATGCCTTTTTCATCCAGCTGCTGCTGTACCGCATTGCCCAGGGCTAGGGCATGGTCCCAAAGTTCATCGCTGAAAGGCTTGGTAATACGCGGTTCTTCTGCAAGCCGTTCGACGATATTTTCGAAACTGAATTCGACCTTGCACTCGCCCAGTGCTCCGCTGATGGGCGCGGCACTTTGCGGGTCGGGCGTCGCAGCCAGCGGAATGTGTCCTTCGCCCGCAAAGAGCCCTGAGGTTGGGTCAAGCCCGATCCAGCCGGCCCCAGGGATGTATACTTCTGTCCATGCGTGCAGGTCGGTGAAGTCCTGTTCTGGCCCCGAAGGGCCATCGAGCGATTTTTCGTCTGATTTAAGTTGCACCAGATAACCCGAAACGAAGCGCGCGGCCAGCCCTAAATGCCGACATATCTGAACCAGTAACCATGCGCTATCTCGACACGATCCAGACAGACTCTCCAGCGTTTGTTCACAGCTTTGCACGCCGGGTTCCATGCGAATGTTGTAGCTGATCTGCTGTGCTAGAAGCTGGTTAACATGAAACAGGAACTGCGCCGAATTGATGTCTTTAGGCGGGGTGAAATTTTTGAGCCAGGCTTTTAATAAGGGCCCGGGCTTATCGCCTGCTAGGTAGGGCTTCAGATTGTTTGCCAAATCGGCTTTGTACTTGAATGGCACGCTTTCGGCGTAGTCTTCAATAAAAAAGTCGAAGGGATTGATGATCTCCAGCCGGGCAACAATCTCGACATCGACGCACAGTTCCGTGGTTTTTTCAGGGAAGACAACGCGGGCCAGATAGTTTGAAAAAGGGTCCAGTTGCCAGTTTATAAAATGTTCGGCAGGCGAAACTTTCAGTGAATAGGATTCGATCGGTGTTCTGCAATGAGGTGCTGGCCGCAAACGAATAGTGTGAGCCGAAAGCTCGACAGCGCGATCAAACTGATAGCGTGTTGAGTGCCTGATAATCACACGTATAGCCATGGTCAATGTCCCTCATGGTGTTTCGAATAGAGGATAGCGCTCTTCGATCCAACCAGAAAAAGAAAAGGTAGCAATTTTGTAGTCGAGATTGCGACGACAGGCAGACAGCACCCGGCATCACGTTACACCCTTCATCGCTGTAGGTCACTATTTTTAATGGGTTGATGCGGTCAGATAAGCTGCATGCAAGAAAAGGAGATTAACTTCTGTTTAACACAATGCATTGACTACCGAGATTGAGTGGCGCAGTGTATTAGTCGCAGCCCGAGCCCCTAAAGCGGGAACCCTTAACGAAGGTGTCGTTTCAATTGAGAGTGGTTTTTTATGTGGTTACATGCCTCATGTCGTCTGGAATTTGATATACCAGTAGCGACTCCTTTCGTATTAATGCTGCGCCCGCGCAGCGGCCCGACCCAATGGGTTGGTCGTGAGCAGTATGTTTTGTCTCCGAGCGTCAAAGCCTTCGAGTTTACAGACCCCTTCGGTAATCTTTGCCAGCGACTGGTTGCGCCAGCTGGCGCGTTCTCAATTCATACCAAGGTCGATATTGAATGCCCCGGCGTTTCGGACGCTTGCCCTGGCGCCGAGTTTGTTGAAGTACAAAATCTGGCCGACGATACCTTGCCGTTTTTGCTGCCGAGTCGTTATTGTGAATCCGATCGATTCACCCAAATGGCGCACGACATTGTCGCCGGTGCTGCGCCCGGCTACGATCAGGTGGTGGCCATTGTGAGCTACATATGTCAAACCCTCGCCTACACGCCGGGTTCAGGTCAGGAAATTATCAGCGCTGCCGAAGTAAATACTCGCTCACAGGCTGTATGCCGTGATATGGCGCATTTAGGTATCGCGTGCTGCAGGGCATTGTCGATTCCCGCGCGCATGGTGGTAGGTTATCTCGAGGGTTTGGTTCCGATGGATCTGCACGCCTGGTTCGAGGCCTACGTAGGCGGGCGCTGGTATACTTTTGACCCGACACAACAGGACCTAAAAGGCGGGCGTGTGGTGATCGCTTACGGGCGGGATGCCGCAGATGTCGCGATTTATACCCAGTTTGGAGACCCAGTAGAACTGTTGGAAATGGATATTCAGGTCTCGCGCATGTGCGGGCCGCCGGAATAACGCTGCTTGAATTCTAATTAGGGTTGTTCAGGCGGGCATCTCGATAACAAAAATTTAGCTTAGTAAGTAAGGCAACGAGGCTTAGCGTTAAGCTCACAATGTCGATGATGTGGGAACTTATTGAGGCGGGGCTTAGTAGCTCTCTGATCCTTACGAATCAACCGTACAATGCCCCAACGAATTTACGAGCCGGAACTCGAGAGGACCGCGTCCAACGTATTTTGAAAAGGCGCTCGAAAAAGCACTGCCACTGGAAAAACCAACTTCCATTGCTACGTTTTCGACAGTCAGTTTGGTGTTGATAAGTAGCTCCTGTGCTTTTTCCATACGCAGATGAATGGAAAGCTCTCGAAAGTTTGTACCCTCGTTTGCCAGATATCGTGTCAAGGTGCGCGGCGAAATATTAAAAGCTTTGGATAGCCGCTCTTTACTAATGTTGCGGTAGCCTGTTTGCTCCAGATACGCTTTGGTCTTGGTTTTAAAACTGCTCATATTTGGTAAAGCCGAAACGTGGGTTCGCACGCGTTCCGAGAAAATGTTTTCGAACATACGACTTCCCAAGGGCAAAACTATCTCCATTACTTTTATATCGGTAATGAGGTAGTTAGAGGATTGGTTGAAGCGAACTGGACAGCAGTATGCATCGCCAACTTGTTGCATCCCCGGAACAGCCTGCCCCTGAAAACCTACTTCAATAACGTAAACAGGCAGCTCTCGTAATAAGCTTTCCTGAAAGGTGACAGAACCACCAAAGTCGCGCCCTAGTGCAAAATACTTCTCTCTCTCAGACAGGCCCGAACGTGCGGTGAAAGTTGTTTTTACGTGAGACTTATAGATGCGTGGGCTTATTTTTGTGAGGTGGAAGTCGCCTTGCAGGTAAGTAGATGCAAACTCGACAAGTGATTTTGGTGAGCGGCGCGCTGCTAAAGCTTGTCCCATTAAACCGAGAGAGTTGATGTTGCAGAGAAGGCCTACCTCAAAACCCAACTTAAATGGATTTTCTTGTAGCGAGGACATCAAGTTATTAATGACGACAAGTTCTTGTTCCAAACTAGGATCGCTTGTCTCTAGGCTTTCCAGGCTCTTTAGCGTGATGCCTGAGGTATTGAGCATTTGACTTATAGGTAGCCCTTTCGATAGTCCATACTCCAATAGCATCATTACCTGACTGCTCCCCCAACCAGGAAAGCGGTTACGCATTCTCATTGTTTAATCTCGACTCATACACCTTCTATTCATTATGCATATTCGACGTTCCTTTGTTTAACTCCCGCATGGCGAAAAACGGGACAGATGTCACAGTTTATTATGAATGGCCCAAAGGAGGGTGGTTTTGGCTCAACTCAGAATGTCGAGTTAATTTAGAAGACCATATCATTTGTTATGTGTATCTGGCCCCTGATAATGCAGCAGAGCAGTCGCTTATTTGGGGGCAGATACCGACTTGCTACGAACCTACCAAACAAGGACAAGAATAATGAAGATAACAAATCTTATACTGACAGCCAGTATCGCTGTTAGTGCATTTTCATCGACAACGTACGCTGGTGAAAGTGGGTATATCCCCGCTTTGAGTTTCGTTGCCGGTATATTGAACGAAGGTGTTTTTCCAACCTCTGAAGCATATACAACTGATGATGATATTGTTGTAGAGGCTAGCGATGGCGTTGAATTAGCTGCAAATATTTTTGTGCCTAATGATCTGAGCGAGCCGGCTCCCGCAGTAATATTCATTAACAGTTGGGCCCTGAACGAGTACGAATATCTCACTCAAGCGGGAGAGCTGGCTGAAAAAGGCTATATAGTTTTGAGTTACAGTACGAGAGGGTTTGGCACTTCCGGTGGTTTGATTGATACGGCCGGGCCAAAAGATATTGACGACCTTAGTCGCGTTATTGATTACCTCATCGCTAACTATAACGTTGATCCAAACCGTATTGGTAGTGCCGGTGTTTCCTATGGCTCAGGAATAGCCCTGATCGGTGCTGCGCACGACTCTCGAATCAGAGCTGTCTCTGCTATGAGTTCCTGGGGTAGTTTGGGTGAGGCACTATACGGAAACCAAACGCCTCGTCTGGCGTGGGGCGAATTATTAACCCTTACTGGAGACTTGCTTGGTAACTTGGACCCAGTGGTCAACCAGCATTGGGCTGACATCAAAAACCAGAACCTTAGCGCCGTTCCCAATGTGTTGGAGTGGGCCAAAGTGCGGTCCCCAGACTTCTATATTAATGAGTTAAATGCCAACGGTACTGCAATTTATATGGCAAAGGCTTACGGCGACAATTTATTTCAGCCTAACTCACTTATGGATATGTTTTCTCAGCTGACTGGGCCGAAACACGTTGACCTTTTGCCGGGCACGCATGCATCTGCGGATCTATTGCCACCTGTGGTGGGTATTGAGGCTCTTCCATGGACTAATACTTATCAGTGGTTTGATCATCACCTTAAAGGAGAAAATACCGAAATTGCATTGGCGAAGCCCATTTCAATGAAGGTTAAATTTGACGACCAATTTGACCATTTTCAGAGTTTTCCTGTCGAGAACGCCACTGACGAAGTGTATTACCTGCACCCAAGAAGATTATTGGATGACGGAGATATGGAAAGTTATCAGTATTGGGGGCTTTTTGGCGCGACTAACTCGATCAATGCATGGGCTGATACTTTGTTCAGCACCCAAATACCATTGCTATCTCAGATTTTGGAGCAAATGAATTTACCTATTTTAGCTGATGTTTCGCTTGC
>JBFJVR010000041.1:0-11153 GCA_041624095.1 Oleiphilaceae bacterium | reverse complement strand
GGCGGAACCCTTGCGACGAATGCTGCGAATATTGGTCGACTAGCCAGTTTTTTGGTTTTGTCCTGCGGGTAAGGGATCGGCTCGCAGGACTCTGCTGCACACCTCTCTGCGACGCAACTCTTTGGTGGTTTTTTATACGATCTGTTGCATGCCAATCTCCGAATAAGTCATTCTTTGAACAATTGCCTGCTTTAACAAATAGAAACACAAAGTTTTGTTGATAAATCAGTGGTATTCAACAATACTTTCATACGTGTTGTAGATAAAATTTTTGAATAAAAGCAACAAAGTGTGGCACTTTCTTAATCTTCAGCGTTCAAAATGCGGTCTAATTTTGGAGCAAGACATCGCTAGGAAGGCCGTATTGCGTCTAACAAATAATCGATAAAGGAAAGCAAGTGATGATTCGCAAACTGGCTTTTGCACTCTCACTACTCGGTGCATTCTCTGCTGGGTTGGTTCAAGCGCTGGGGCTCGGCGAGGCAGAAGTTAAAAGCTCGCTCAACCAGCCGTTAAGGGCTGAAATAGAACTGGTAAATGTCGGCTCGCTTGAGGAAAACGAAATTCTCCCGGGGCTGGCAACCAGAGAAGAGTTTTTAAAGGCCGGTGTTGATCGAGTCTACTTCCTTTCTGATATCCGCTTTAAAGTCGCGACTAACGAAGCAGGAAAGCTCGTTGTTGTTCTGACTACCACTAAACCGGTTAGAGAGCCCTTCCTCAATTTTTTAGCTGAAGTGATTTGGCCAAGTGGTCGTTTGTTGCGAGAGTATGCCCTGCTCATTGACCCACCCTTATTTTCGGAAGAGCCGGTTAAGCCAGTTGCAAGCCCGTCGCTGAATGAACGCCCGGCAGCGACTTCGTCGCAACGAACGCAAAGTGGTGACCGAATAAGCGTGCCTGCCCGTTCAGTAGTTGCGCCAAGCAACACGGCCTCTATTGCCGGAGGCACTTACGGCCCTACAAACTCCCGTGACACGCTTTGGGATATCGCGCTTAAAGCGCGCCCAGATCGATCTGTTTCCCCGCAACAGGTGATGTTGGCGATTCAAGACCTGAATCCTGGTGCATTTATTGATGACAATATAAACAAAATGAAAGCGGGGCAAATTCTGCGCTTGCCGAGCAAAGAGCAGATCCGTGCGCGTAGCACTGCCCAGGCAATTAACGAGGTTATTGCCCAGAACGAGGCTTTATCGGGAAAGAGCAAGAAGCCAGTTTTGTCCGCTGCTAAATCCGATGTTGCGAAAGCAGCGGCTCCTCGTCAGGCAGTTAAAGCCGAAGATGAACTCAAGCTGGTTGTTGCCGACGGCGACAGCAAGGGAACAGATAGTGCCAGCGCAGGCCAAGCACCGATTGGAGGTAGCTCAAGTAATACAGCTACGGATGCCAAGTTAGCTCTGACACTGGAGAAGCTTGATAAGGCGACGATAGAGAATAAAGACCTTTCTAGCAGAGTGAGCGATCTCGAAGAGCAGTTGCAAACCCTGCAGCGGCTACTGACCCTGAAAAACGATCAACTCGCCAGTATTCAGGAGCAAGTGCGGGCCAATGAACTTGCGGAACAGCAAGCAGCAATGGTACCTGAAGGTGAGGGTGGCGTTGAGTTAAGTAGTGAAGGTAGCGCGACTGCCAATGAAGCGGGCACGGAATCTGCCGCTGAGCTTGCAGTTGAGGCATCGCAGCAAGCCGAGGCTGGTCAAGAAAATACTCCAGCAGACGAGAGTGGAGATGCATCATCAGCCAAGGTAGATGCAGCTTCGTCAAATATAGAAACTAAAACAATGGATGCGCCTTCGCAGCCGGTTCCTGCGCAGCAAAATCTGGTAGAAACGATAGTTAATAACCCGCTTTATCTTGCTGCAGTTGCAGTGGGAATAGTGATTTTGCTGATCATATTGTGGCTAATATCGCGTAGCAATGCACGCCGCGAACAGGCTCTTCATGAGCAATATGAGGCTGTTTCAGAAGCAGGTAGCGATGACAGCTTCGATCACGAAGACCTAGAGCAGGAAGAGTCTGCCGCAGGCGTGTTTGACGAGGATGAAGATCAAGAGGATCAATCTGACTCGCAACAGAGCGATGCGACAGATAGTTTATATGATGGAGATAACGAATCGACGGAAGTCACCGGGGAGCAAACAGATGTTATTGCTGAAGCTGATGTCTACATAGCTTACGGCCGTCTGGATCAGGCAGCAACGATTCTTGAAGGTGCGATCTCCGCTGAGCCGGTACGAACAGATTTTCGTTTGAAGTTGCTTGAGGTGTATAAGGAGGCTGACAACGTCGACGCTTTCGATAAGCAGTTCAGTGAGCTTGAAGCGATTCAGGACGCAGACGCACTTGAGGCTGCAACCTTGATTCGCAATGAAATGCTGGACAAAGAACTTGCTTCGCTGGATGACCAGGAGCTCGATCTTGTTGACTCAAAAGAGTACGAAGAGTCGGCAGATGAAATGCGTCAGCAAGAAGCAGCTATCGAAGCTGAAGAGCAGGCAATAGAGAATGTGACCGACAACAGCTTCGATTTTGAGTCGGTTGAGGCGGTCGATGAAGACGGCGAAGCGGAAGAGCTGGATATTGATTTGTCTTCGGATGAATTGGATCTCGATTTGGATATCGCGCTTGATGAGTCAGAATTGCTTGATAGTGGCGATGCCGCGGCTGAGTCAGAGGAGCTTGAAGATCAAGTAGATCCAGCTTCGATCGCAGCTGAGCCAGAGCCAGAGTTGTCTGTAGAAAGTGAGTCGAAAGAATCAGAAGAGATCGATGACTCCTTGTTAGAAGCCGAGCTTGAAGCTGTGTTGGCGGGGGATGATCTGCTCGATGTTGAGCTGGATGATGTCGATCTATCAGAAGAGCTGGAAACTGAAAGTGAAATTGATCTCCCGACCGATCTGAGCTTGCCCGATGAGCTCACCGCGCTCGATGATGACGAAGCTGAAGAACTCAAGGCTGAAAGTGTAGAGAACAGTATTGATGCAGCGATAGCTGCTGATAACACGGAGAATGAGCCGTCAGATACTATTGTAAGCGATGATATTCTGGATGAGGCTGTTGAAGCCTTGGGTGATCCCGATGATTTCGAGGCAGACCTTACAGAAGGGGATGAGTTTGATTTTCTTGAGGGAACCGACGAAGCGTCAACCAAGCTGGACTTGGCTCGCGCCTATATCGACATGGGTGATATAGACGGCGCGCGCGACATTCTTCAGGAAGTCGAGACAGAAGGTTCCAGCGAACAGCAGGCTGAGGCGAAAGAGCTTTTGTCTTCACTTGATGGATAGTTGTATTTGTTTTGAGTACTAAGTCTGATAACAAGACGGCCGGTAATGAATTGATTACCGGCCGTCTTGCCTTGTGCCTTTCATATAATGGCGCTCAGTATTACGGGTGGCAGTCGCAAAAAAGCGGCTTGCCAACGGTGCAAAAATATATTGAGAAGGCCCTCTCTGTCGTTGCCAATCATCAGGTAGAAGTGGTGTGTGCAGGTAGAACGGATAAGTCCGTTCATGCGTCATTTCAGGTGCTTCATTTTGATACTGATGCTTTGCGCAGTGAGCGCTCCTGGGTATTTGGGGTTAACGCTAACTTGCCCAAAGACATCAGTGTTTCTTGGGTGAGGGCGGTGGACTCGTCGTTTCACGCACGATTTTCGGCAACGAGTCGTCGGTATCATTATTTTATTTATAACCACCCGATCAGGCCTGCCCATTTTGCTTCAGAAATGACCTGGCACCACTATCCTTTAGATGCCGAGCGCATGCATCGCGCCGCTCAATGTCTAGTGGGAGAGCATGACTTTACCTCGTTTCGCGCTGTGGGGTGCCAGTCAAAATCGCCGATGAGGAATCTGGAGTTTATCGAGGTTCGTCGTATGGCGCACATGATTATGATCGATATCAAGGGTAATGCCTTTCTTCATCATATGGTGCGGAATATTGCCGGTGTGCTCATTGCGATCGGTTCGGGAAAGTACCCCGAAAGCTGGTGTCAGCAGGTGCTCAAGGCGCGGGACCGAACCCAGGCTGATGTCACAGCTCCCCCGTATGGTTTGTTTTTAACCCATGTTAGTTACCCTGGGCATTTCGGTTTGCCTGTTTCTTCGGGGGCGCCTGCAATTCTAAATGCCATGCTAAGTATGGCTGGGCATTCGCAAGTTGAGTCAGATTCAATTTGGGAAATTTCACAGCTAAGTGAGTCTTAAGTCGTTTTCTCCTCGCGTGGTTCTTTAGTCCCGCCGCCTTAACCGCTATAATCTGCCGTCATTTTTATTTTCTGGTCTGGTATGGTGACTCGGGTTCGAACCAAAATCTGCGGTATTACTTCGGTTGAGGATGCATTGTGTGCGGTCAATGCCGGGGCTGATGCAATCGGGCTGGTGTTTTATGGGCCCAGCCCACGGAATGTGAGCCTGAAGCAGGCAAAGGCGATCTGCGCAGCTTTACCTCCTTTCGTCAGCGTTGTTGCGCTAGTGGTCGACCGCCCCCGGGAAGAGATTCAGGCCTTGTGTGATACCTTGCCAATTTCATTGTTGCAGTTTCATGGTGACGAAGCTGATCGGGATTGCACCGGTTTCGGTTTACCCTATATAAAAGCAATCAGGGTGCGTAGCGCAGACGATGTGCGCGGCGCAGCAGACTTGTATCCTGGGGCTCAAGGCATATTGGTAGATGCCTATGTAGAGGGCGTAGCAGGAGGAACCGGCCAAACCTTTGACTGGTCCTTATTGCCTGGCCGATATGATAAACCTTTGATCTTGGCGGGTGGTCTGAATCCAGCTAATGTACGTAATGCAATTAGTCAGGTGAAGCCTTATGCCGTTGATGTCAGTGGTGGGGTTGAACGAGAAAAAGGCATAAAAGATCACAAAAAAATAGTTAGTTTTATCAATGAGGTGTTGTGTGGGTGCGAAAACAAGTAAGCAGATAACCGAAGAAATGTTAAGTCAGCTTCCAGACAACAAAGGGCACTTTGGTCCCTATGGTGGCCGTTTTGTTTCAGAAACCTTGATGGCCTCCCTGTTAGATTTGGAGGCAAAGTATCTGCAATTAAAAAATGATCCTGACTTCGTGAAGGAGTTTGATAAGGATCTTGCAGACTATGTTGGGCGACCGTCTCCCTTGTACTTCGCCGAGCGCCTTACACGCGAAACGGGTGGTGCGAAAATCTATCTTAAACGAGAGGATTTGAATCACACCGGGGCACATAAAGTTAATAACACCATCGGGCAGGCCTTGCTTGCAAAGTATATTGGCAAGCCCCGTGTTATAGCGGAAACAGGCGCGGGCCAGCACGGTGTAGCATCCGCAACGGTTGCGGCGCGTTTGAATCTTGAATGTAAGGTTTTTATGGGGATCGAAGATGTGCGTCGGCAATCGCTGAACGTATATCGTATGAAGTTGCTAGGGGCTGAGGTTGAAGCGGTAACGAGTGGCACCCAAACATTAAAAGATGCGATGAATGAAGCGCTGCGCGACTGGGTAACGAATGTAGACAACACCTTCTACATTATCGGTACGGTCGCCGGGCCTCATCCTTACCCCATGCTGGTGCGAGACTTTCAGTCGGTCATTGGGCGTGAAGCAAAAGCTCAGTGTCTGGAAAAAGAAGGGCGTCTGCCCGATGCATTGGTCGCCTGTGTTGGCGGCGGCTCAAATGCCATCGGTTTATTCTACCCCTTCATTCTTGATCACGACGTAGAAATGTACGGTGTTGAAGCAGGTGGCCACGGAATCGCTACAGGAGAACATGCCGCACCTCTTTGCGCCGGAAAGCCCGGCGTGCTGCATGGTAACCGTACTTATCTGATGTCTGACGAAGCGGGTCAAATCATGGGGACGCACTCGGTTTCGGCAGGGCTCGACTACCCGGGTGTTGGGCCTGAACACGCCTGGTTGAAAGATATCAAACGAGCAGATTACGTGTCGGTAACCGACGACGAGGCGCTTGATGCGTTTCGCCGTTTGACTCTGGTAGAAGGTATTATGCCAGCCTTAGAGTCGAGCCATGCGATTGCCTACGGCATCAAAAAGGCTGCGACGATGAGGCCAGACCAGATAATGATTATTAACCTCTCGGGCCGAGGTGACAAAGATATTCACACGATTGCCGGTATCGATGGAATAAAAATATGAGTCGAATAAAGAGTGTTATGCAGGGTCTTAGTGATCAGGGTAAGAAGGCGCTGATCCCCTATATTACGGGCGGAGACCCACGGCCAGACTGGAGTGCAGAGCTGATGCATTCCTTGGTTGAAGCGGGTGCAGATATTATCGAGTTGGGTATTCCTTTTTCTGATCCGATGGCTGACGGGCCAGTGATTCAGCTTGCGTGTGAACGGGCACTGGCCCACCATACCAGCCTTGATGATGTGCTGGCTATCGTGAAGCAATTTCGTGAAGTAGATCAGGCAACGCCCGTTGTGTTGATGGGCTACCTTAACCCTCTCGAAATAAAAGGCTATGAGCGTTTTGCAAAAGATGCAGCCGAGGCGGGTGTCGATGGCGTGTTGACGGTAGATTTACCGCCAGAAGAAGCCGAAAGTCTGGTGCCTTATCTGCAGAAATACGGTCTGGACTCGGTGTTTTTGATCGCTCCAACGACAAGTGATGAGCGTATTCAGCATATTTGTGAGCACAGCACGGGCTATGTTTATTATGTTTCAGTTCGGGGTGTAACCGGTTCCGCTAGCCTCAGCATAAGCGAAGTGGCCGAAAAGGTTAGTACTATCCGCAGTATGCATGATATTCCAGTTGGTGTCGGCTTTGGTATCAGTGATGCTAAATCAGCCGCTGAGGTTGCTTCTGTCGCAGATGGCGTGATCGTCGGTAGTGTATTAGTCAATACGATAGCAAATAACCAGCATGACCTGGCAGCAATTAAGCGTGGGCTTGTCCAAATATTGGCTTCTATGCGTAGCGAGATGGATAAATAGCGTGTCGCTCTGTTTTGGGCGTCGGTAGGTGATGTGTTGGGCATCAGCTCGTTCTGTTGGTGATTATGGATATTAATATTGGGGTGATGATATGAGCAGTTGGTTAGATAAGATCCGACCTAGCTCCATTCGTTCGGATGCGAAAACCAAGGGTAATATCCCAGAAGGGGTTTGGAAAAAATGCCCTAAATGTAGTGCTGCGCTCTATCGTCCCGAGCTCGAAAAAAACCTCGACGTGTGCCCTAAATGTCAACATCACATGCGTGTTTCTGCGCGTCGAAGAATTGATGTGTTTCTTGATGAAGCGGGTCGGGTAGAGACAAATGCGGGTCTTGAACCCGAAGACAGACTTAAGTTTCGCGATACTAAAAAATATCGTGATCGCCTGCTTGCAAACCAAAAGGCCTCTGGCGAAAAGGACGCGCTAATCAGCTTCAAGGGAACAGTAGAGGGCGTGCCGGTCGTGGTTGTTGCTTTTGAGTTCTCATTTTTGGGTGGCTCAATGGGAGCGGTCGTTGGCGAGAAATTTGTGCGGGCGGTTAAGTTGTGCCTCGATGAGGGAAAACCACTGGTGTGTTTTAGTGCAAGTGGCGGCGCGCGCATGCAGGAAGCACTTATTTCGCTGATGCAGATGGCTAAAACCGCCGCTGCCCTGGAGCGTCTTAAAGAGGCGGGTCTGCCTTATATCTCGGTGATGACAGATCCCGTGTTTGGCGGTGTGTCGGCGAGTCTTGCGATGCTGGGTGACTTGAATGTTGCCGAGCCCAACGCACTTATTGGCTTCGCCGGGCCTCGGGTAATTGAGCAAACGGTTCGCGAGAAGCTGCCCGAGGGCTTTCAGCGTAGTGAGTTTCTGTTAGAGCACGGGGCGATAGATATGATCGTTCACCGAAAAGACATGCGTACACGTATTGCTGCTATTTTGTCTAAACTGATGAAAATTACGCCGCAGGAAGCGCCCGAAGCATCTGTAAGCAAGGCTTCCGACGAGAGTAGTGAAGCGCCAAATGACGCCGCATCTGAAGGTGCAAGCAAGGCATAGGGCAGGTTTCGAACGCCGCTACCTTGACGCGAAATGATTGCATGAGCAAAACGATTCTTTCCGATAAGCATTCCCTAAATGATTGGCTGGATTTTATTAGCCGCTCTCACCCGCACGAGATAGATTTGGGGCTGGAGCGTGTGCGTCAGGTATATGAGCGCTTGTCTCTCCCTTATCAAAGTTCGGCTTACACTATCGTTGTGAGTGGCACTAATGGCAAAGGTTCGACCATTGCGATGATTGAGCAGTGTTTGTTGAGTCTGGGTTACTCTGTTGGCACTTATACCTCCCCTCATATAAGCGTTTACAATGAGCGAGTTAGAGTAAACGGGGAACAGATTTCGGATGAGAGCCTGGTTCATGCTTTTGCTGAGGTAGAGTCGGTTCGAAAAGATATTGCGCTTACCTATTTCGAATACGGAACCCTCGCGGCATTCCAGTGCCTGTTTACTAAGCCATTAGATGTGGTGCTATTGGAAATAGGTCTGGGCGGACGTTTAGACGCAGTCAATGTGGTTGATGGTGATCTCGCAATTATAACGTCGATTGGTATTGATCATGTTGATTGGCTAGGGGATGACCTTGGTCAGATAGCACGTGAAAAGGCGGGTATTATTCGTGCTGAAAAGCCAGTATTGCTTGGCGAAAATTTGCCCGTTGAGGCAGCGCAGGTGGCACAGTATCTGGGAGCGCCTTGCTTAACTTGTGGGTCAGATTTTGGTGTTGAAGGCACGCAAGTATTGTTGCGGCGTGGAGCGGAACAGATAAAGTTTGAATTTAGCCAGAGTAGCACCTTGCCGCGCAACAACATTGCGTTGGCCATGCAGGCCATTGAGTGCTTCACCGGTGGTTGTTTGTCTGATGTTCAGTGGCGGGAATGTAACAATAAAGTTGCCCTGCTAAGAGTGCCCGGTCGCCTCGAAAAGGTAAGGGGGGTTGATCAGGTGATACTGGATGTCGGGCATAACCCGCATGCGGCGGAGTTTCTGGCGAGTCACCTGCAGGCCCTTGGCCAGCCAGGGCGAAAGGTCCGGGCGGTCTATTCTTCGCTTGAGGATAAAGACGTGCTCGGCGTTGTTCAGGCCATGAAAGGGCAGGTTGATGAATGGTTTATAGCGGCGCTCGACGTGCCGCGAGCGATGTCACTCGAAAAGCTTAGCGCTGAGGTAGGGAAAGTGTCCCAATCTGTGTTATCGTTCGCAACATTGCAGGATGCAATTAGACATGCGTTGCCGAAGTCGGTTGATGACAATACCCTCGTTTTGATTTTCGGTTCCTTTTACGTTGTTGAAGCGGCAAAAGCCTATTTTGAGAGCCTATGACAGACAACACGATTGATGGTCTAAAACAACGCTTGGTGGGTGCCTTTGTAATATTGTCGCTAGCGGTGATTTTTGTGCCGATGATTTTTGATCAACCGCATACGGCGGGCAAGGCGACGATTGTGCCTGTTCCTCCCAAGCCTGAGCTAGAGCCGGTGGCGGTTCAAAAGCCAGAGAAACCGAATTTTGAGCGTATCGATATCGACGCGAAAGATGCAAAAATTAAGGTGGTGTCCAAGATAGCTGCAGCTAACGCTGAGCCGAAGGCTTCGACAGCGAGTATGCCGGAACCGGCGGTGACCAAAGATACCGCTAAGCAAAGCGCCAGCGAAAAGCAGGACAGGCCTGAAGTTTCGAATCTGCCGATTTTCAAAAATGTCTGGATGGTTCAACTTGGTACCTTCAGTAAGCGAGATAATGCCTATGGCCTGCGTGATCAGTTGCGTAAAGATGGTTTCGATGGTCATGCCAAAGACGTTGAAATAGACGGCAAGAAAGCAGTGCGCGTGTTTACCGGCCCCTTTGTAAACAAACGCGAAGCGGCGAGGGTGAAGAAGAAAGTTGATGCCAAGTACAAAGTTGATAGCTTGCTGATCCATTTCGAAGCGTGAACACGGCAAGGGTGAAGCGTAAAAGAGGGCTTTCTTGAAGGCCTATTTTTGTTATGATGCGCGGCTTCGTTCTAACTATCGCCCTTAGTGGCAAGTGTAATTGATTTGATGAATGGTTTAGGGTCTCTTTATGACTGATCTGAATTGGGCGGATTGGACGCTTATCGTCATCATTACACTATCAAGTCTGATGAGTTTGAAGCGGGGCTTCATCAAAGAAGCGCTGTCTTTAGCTACGTGGGTCGTCGCATTTGTCGTTGCCCGAACCTTTCACCCCAATGTGCAAACCCTGTTGGTCGAGTCTGTTTCCGAGCCCATAATCAGGGTGATCGCAGCTTTTTGTATTCTATTTATAGGTACCTTGCTTGTTGGGGCGGGAATCAATTTCGTTGTAGGTGCGCTGATACGCCTTACCGGCCTAACGCCAGTAGATAGAATGTTGGGCGTGGCTTTTGGCTTGGCGCGCGGTCTGATTCTTTC
This sequence comes from Oleiphilaceae bacterium, assembly GCA_041624095.1. Lineage (GTDB taxonomy): Bacteria > Pseudomonadota > Gammaproteobacteria > Pseudomonadales > Oleiphilaceae > PZPK01. The sequence goes on along the minus strand of JBFJVR010000041.1, from coordinate 761 downwards.
AGTCGTCATGGTTGCGGTGCTGCGCCTCACACCAATGTCGCAAAGTGACTGGTGGTTGAATTCGGTCATGATCGAGAATTTGGCTATATTAGAGCAGTGGTCACGTTCAGTGTTCGAAAATCATACAGAGGCAAGCGCCTGATGCTTGCCTTCAGTTTAAGTTTGAATTCCAAGAGGTAGTAATTATGTGCGGTATTGTCGGTGTTGTCGGAAAAGACAACGCGAATCAAGCCCTTTATGATGCGTTGACAGTATTACAACACCGCGGACAGGATGCTGCCGGAATCGTGACCTGTCAGTCAGACCGGTTTTTCCTCAGGAAAGATAACGGCTTGGTTCGTGATGTGTTTCGCACGCGTCATATGACGCGCCTTGCGGGGAATGTAGGTATCGGGCACGTCAGGTATCCTACTGCGGGCTCGTCAAGCTCGGCTGAAGCGCAACCTTTTTATGTGAATTCGCCTTATGGTATTACCCTGGCTCACAATGGGAATTTGACGAATACGCTTGAATTGGCCGATGGATTGTTAAAGTCGGATTTACGGCATATTAATACGAACTCCGATTCCGAAGTCCTGCTCAACGTACTGGCACATGAGTTACAGCTACTCGGGAAACTGGTACCGACGCATCGGGAAATTTTTGACGCGGTTAAGACGGTTCATAAACGTGTTAAAGGTGCCTATGCGGTGATCGCGATGATTACCGGTTATGGCATCTTGGCCTTTCGTGACCCACACGGCATCCGCCCGGAATGCTGC
>JBFJVR010000040.1:0-11210 GCA_041624095.1 Oleiphilaceae bacterium | reverse complement strand
TTCATCGTGTTCTAATGCAGCTAAGGCGGTATAACCAAGGCCCAGCCCCCCAACAACAACTTTTAGTTTCTCACCCGCATGCTCACTTCTTGCCAGCGTCGCCAAGGCCAAATGGGATAACTGCACTTCGGCCTCGATAAACAGGCTCGACATCAAAAACTCATCATTTAACTTTACTTCATAAATGATCTTTCCAGCCAGCCTGAGCTCGGCGCGCTTACGCAAACTGATATTACCCAAAGGGGTTATCTGAAAGTCTAATTCTTTAAAGGTAAAGCTCATAAGCGTCACACGTTATGGTTTGTGGATTGCCAGCACGGCAGGACTGCATTAAATAGCTGTGCCCATACCTAAGGCTGACAATCCCTGTTATGCTGTTCCGGCGTCCGAAAAGCGCTCTTCTAGGTAGCGAATGATTTCATTAGATTCATACAGCCACGTATCCTTTTCGCCTTCTTGTATGCGTAAACATGGCACCTTAAGCTGACCCCCACCCTTTACTAAATGCTCCGCATGGATACTTGAGCCCTTAGCGTCACACGTAACGATATTTAGGGCTCTGCGCTTCATCGCACGCCTGACCTTAACGCAGAATGGGCAGGCCCTGTATTGGTATAACGACAAGCGTGCAGTAGCTTGATCGACTTTGGCCTGTGCTTCAGGCTCCCTGTGCAGCCTTTTTGGTTGGAACACCCAGTCTAACAACAAAATAATACGACCCAAGACCCAACGAATTACAAACACAAAGACAACCTCTTCTACTACTTTTATTTGATTGCCAAGCTATCTTTCGACAGCCTGAACGCGGTAACGAGTTTAAAAGCTGCGCATTCTAACACGCGTTAATTTACATGTCCCTTAGTCTTAGACTCGGCAAGAATAGTTGGCACCAAGGCTTGGCTTAAAGCGAGAAATAATGCTTTACGCCTTCGAGAATACTGGAACTCGCGACAGCTGACAGGATAATCCCCATCACCCGGCTGATGATTGATGCGCCACTCTTGCCAATAAACTTATACAAATAGCTGGCAAACAGCATAAAGACCAAGGTAATCGCCACAACAGACAGCATGGTCAGTGCGGTTAAAGCCTGCTCCCAAAGTTGATAGCGATCTTTCTCGGTCAGTAATACGGCACCAAGCATCGCACCTGGCCCGGCAATAGACGGAATTGCCAGCGGAAAGATCGCGGTTTCTGACGCTCCCTCGACCATTTTGACTTCTTCTTCAGGCTTACTTTCACCAAAAATCATCGACAGGGCAAACAGGAACAATACAACCCCGCCGCCCACCTGAAAGGCAGAGAGAGGAATCTTGATGGTAGTCAGAATCAACTCACCCGCTATCATAAAAAATATCAGCACCAACGCGGATACGCCTGCGGCCTTGAAGGCAATCGCGCTTCGTTCTGACTTGTGGTAGTGGTGGGTAACAGCTATAAACACGGGAATAGTGCCAATGGGGTCAATCACTGCGAAGAAAAAAATAAAATTACCGATCAGACTATCCATTAAATCACCCTGTGAGGACTGAGGCTCGCTTGACGCTCAGCCATCATTTTTAGTTTAAACATAGACTACGAAGAATAAACCTTAGTATACGGTTGCGCTATCCAACAAGGGCATTTGCGCTTATATTAAGTACGACTTTGGGCCACTGTCGCAAGGCAAACCTTACACCAGCATGCTGCCGCAGGCCTTGTAGAGGATCAGGCAGAGATCAATCTTGAGGAGTACGCAATAGTTACAACGAGCCCACTAAAAGTGCTTGCCTGAACGTTTTTTAGACGGCAGGCTAGACACTCAACAAAGAGTCCAACTGGTAAATTTCAGCCTTCGTTGTCGTCCACTGGCAAAGAAAATCAGATGAGGCATGTATGGGCACAAAGCAAACGGTAGAAGCCATTAAACAAGTTAAAAAAGGGTCTCCTAAGCAAAACCTGCTAAAACCAAGAGAGCATTTTGTGCATGCTAATGGGGTTCGGCTATGCGTTCAGGAAAGAGGCCCAGCCAATGGGCCCGCAATTGTATTTATCATGGGCTTCGCCTGCCAACTAAACGCCTGGCCCGCAACCCTGTTGAATAAGCTGGCAAACCAAGGTTACCGCGTGATCTGTTTCGACAACCGGGATATTGGCCTGTCACAAAAAATGCAGTCGATCCATAAAGTAGACACCCGCCTCGCGTTTATTCAGCACCGACTAGGGAAACGATTCAAAGCGAACTACACCTTGCTGGATATGGCCGATGATACCGCCGCATTACTGGATGCTTTAGCGCTTCAAACAGCCCATATTGTGGGCGCGTCAATGGGCGGGATGATCGCCCAGATTCTGGCTGCCAAGCACCCGGAACGAGTGGCTTCGCTGAGTTTGTTCATGACCTCGAACAACTCCCCTAGACAGCCCTTGCCCAAGTTAAGCGTGCTCAAAGAGTTTGCAACCATGCGCGGCGTAGATAGCAAGGAACAAGACAGCGCAAGCCTTGCCATTGAACGCTGGATGCTTCTTTGGCAAGCGATTCAGAGTCCAGCGTATCCTAAAACAAAGGCGCAACTGAGAGTCATGATCGAGGCCAACTATCGCCGCAGTTATCGTCCCGGCGGCGCTATGCGCCAACTTCAAGCTATTTTAGCGACGGGCAGCATCAATCAGTTCACCACTTGCATACGTGCACCAACCATCCTGATTCATGGCAAGGACGACCCGCTGCTGCCGCCTCAGAATGCAAAACACATTGCACGTAACATCCCTGGGGCGATCTACTATCCTATTCCAGGGATGGGGCATGATTTTCCTGAGGCGCTTAGCCCCTATTTTGCAGAGCTCATCATCGACAACACGCGACAAGTAAAAGCGCGAGATCTCAGCTACCGTAACTCACTGCTTATGTCGTGAGTGCAGATAGCAGCTAAGCTAGCGGGCTTTTCCGGGCCTATAACTGTTTAAGGGCTTCTTTATCGACCGCTTCGGTATGCGGATCCTGATGGATTAGAATATCCACGTCTTCAAAGGCTTGCCTGATAGCCGCATCGACTCGATCACTCAGCTTATGCGCTTCTTGCAGTGACTTATGCCCATCCATCACCAGATGCAGTTGGATAAACTTCGTTCTACCTGACTGTCGCGTGCGCAAACCATGTACTTCGAGCACCTCGGGAAAGGTTGCGACGATCTGTTTAATGGTAAGCTGCTCTTCTTCAGGCAAGGCCCTATCAAGCAAAAGCTGTATCGCGTCGTAAGCAATCTGCACCGCACACTTCAGGATATAAATTCCGATAAGCAGCGCAATGATCGGGTCGGAATACAGCCAGCCCATTTCATACAACATCAAGCCCAGCAAAATACCAAGGTTAGAAATCAGATCCGAAGCGTAATGCAAGGAGTCGGCTTTAATTGCCATAGAGCCTGTTTTTCGCACAACAAAACGCTGATACGCAACCAAAATAGAAGTCAGGAGTATCGAAAAGAATATAACGTAGGTGCCGACTTGTACTTCTTCAATAAGCTCTGGATGAATCATGCGTTCGACACTGTAAATCAGCAAAAAAAGCGACGAACTGGCGATGAAGATCGACTGCCCTAGGCCTGCAAGTGCCTCCGCCTTACCATGGCCAAAACGGTGTTCCTGGTCGGGCGGCACCATGGCATAACGCACGGCAAGCATATTCACCAAAGAGGCAAACAGGTCGAGTAAGGAGTCTACCAGAGCCGCTAGAATGCCAATCGACCCTGTCATAAACCATGCGTAGAGTTTAGCTAACAACAACACCGCTGCGACAAAGACCGATGCGCGTGCCGCCAGTATAATGAGTTTGTCCAGCTGTTTAACTTTCGACATAGTCTTCCTGATCAATTAAAGATTTCAAGTACCATTCGTCGCAGGCACCATGCCCGCTTGCGCCAAGGGGCTGCGTTTGTGCCAGAAAGCCACTGCTGCGATAAAGGTGAATCGCACCGGTCATACTCGAAAGGGTTTCTAGATAACAGTAGTGATAGTTCAAGTCCCGGGCGCGCTGCAACAAGCGCTTAATTAACTGTCGGCCCCAGCCTAAATTGCGTACTTCGGGTAAAAGATACATCTTTTGCAGCTCACAGCACTGCGGAAGAGCACAAACAAATTCGGCGATACCACCGCAACCCACAACGCTGCCCCCGGACTCAATTACCCAATATTCTTTGCCCTGCCCACTATAGGCTTGAAACATCGCATCCAGTTCCGGATCCTGCCATGCAAAACCTGGGCGGTTGGCGCCGAATTCGGTCAGTACCTGCCGAATAATACGGGCCACCTGAGCGTTGTCTGCTTCTTGTATCAACCTGATATTCATCGACTTTTATCAGCTATTTAAACTACTTTAAAGCAGCTACTTTAACAGATGCGATTAGGCAACGAAACGCATTTACCTGCGGCACCAGGGTGAGAGCGCCTATGCCCCCCTCGCATGTCGCTTGTCCCAGGATTCGATGAGAGGCTACACTTAAAATCCTACGCGCTGCTATAGGTGATCAACAATGGATACATCCGGTTTGCCCCACGACTTATTCGATGCAAAATCGGTCAGAGCTATTGATCAACATGCGATCAATTCCTTGGGAATAGACGGCTACAAGTTAATGGAGCGCGCTGCGCGTTTCGCACTTCGCGTATTGCTTAAACACTGGCCCGACACGCAACACATAGCAGTTTTGTGCGGCAGCGGAAATAACGCAGGCGATGGATACCTTCTGGCTGGCTTGGCACAAAAACGAGGCATCGAAAGCCGCGTTTTGTATGTAAGCGAGCCGGGCAAGCTCTCTGGCGACGCTCAGCGGGCGTACAGCTTCGCATGTGAACAAAACGTGGACTGCCAGCCTTTCTTATTAGAAAGCTGGGCTTACGCTGCTCAAGCTGACGATATAGACGACACGCATTCCAAAACACGAGCCCCGGCACATGGCATTTTAGTCGATGCCTTGCTGGGTACGGGCTTAAGCGCGGGTTCTGGCAACGCTGAAGCAAGACGTAACGTGGCCCCCCATTACGCCGATGCGATACAGGCGTGCAACCGATCCCCCTTGCCCGTTATCGCTCTGGATATCCCCTCCGGCCTCTGTTCCAACACTGGCCAGGCACTTGGCTGTGCAATTGAAGCAGATTGCACAGCAACCTTTGTAGCCCTCAAGTTTGGTATGTTTACGGGTACAGGAAGACACTTCTGTGGCGACATTCACTACAGCGATTTGGCGATTCCAAAGCCTGCATTCCAAGAGGTAAAACCCCTTGCCCAGCGACTGGATATGCCAACCTTGCTATCACAAGTGCCTCCCCGGCGCGCGGACGCCCATAAGGGCGCGAACGGCCATGTTTTACTCATCGGGGGAGACAGTGGCTTCGGCGGAGCGATACTGTTAGCAGCTCAGGCTGCGGCACGGATGGGTGCGGGGCTGATCAGCGTAGCGACCAAGCCCGAGCATATGTCAGCTCTGCTGGTACGCCAACCAGAAGTGATGGTTAAACAGTGCGCACACGAGAAGGATCTTCACCCTCTACTGGACAAGGCCACGGTAATTGTAATTGGACCGGGTTTGGGACAATCCAAATGGTCAGAAAGCATGCTTAAAACAGCCTTAAGCTATGCCAAGCCAATGGTGCTCGATGCGGATGCATTAAACCTGCTTGCGCGGCACCCTAGATGGCTAGATTTAGCTGGCGACAAGGCCAAAACACTTAGAGTTTATACCCCACACCCCGGTGAAGCCGCGCGCTTACTCAACACCAATACAAAGGAAATCGAAGCTGATCGCTTAGCCTCGGTGAACTGCTTGCTAAACCTCACACAAGGCCAGCTAATTCTGAAAGGCAGTGGAAGCCTGATAGCGAGCACAACGCGCACAATTAAACTCTGCCCTTATGGCAATGCCGGCATGGCCAGCGGAGGAATGGGAGATGTACTAAGCGGGTTACTAGGCGGCCTTATGGCACAGTTGAAGGATCACACTCTCGCCATCGAACTTGCCGCAGCCCTACACGCATGCTCAGCCGACATTGAAAGTTCTCGGTATGGGCAGCGGGGACTGCTAGCCTCGGACTTGATCACCACGGCTAGAGCCCTGCTCAATGGGAAAAGTCCACATTTCGAGCAGCGCTAGAGCTATGCGTTCTTTATGCCGGTTTGTCCAACTCTTGCCTTAGCTTTCTGCGTACATCCATCAACACCAGACCATAGGTGTTTGCGCCGCGTCTATCACGACCACAACCCCAAAAATAGTCATACTGACTGCTCTCTATTAACTTGCGTTCACCTGTTGACAATAAGGCCTCCGCAAGCTCTTTGTGGGTATGGCAGCGCGTATATATGGCACGGGTCATCACTACACGCCTAACCTGAGACCAATCCGAGCGTAGTAATTTCGCTTTTCGGCGCCCCAGCTTCCGCGCCCGCTTAGGGCTGTCGGCAGCACGAATTTCTTCACTGTAGGCAGGGGCCGATTCACTAAATTTCATTGCCTGAAAATAGTGCTCTACGCTTTTCCATTCTTTTCCTTCAAGCTCAAACCCTTTTGCGATGTAAGAACCAAGCTCATCTTCGGCATCGCTGCGGTGCACAAAAATGGCTTCTTCATCTAAGTCGGGAAACAGCACAGCAACTCCTTAAAGTGATTGACTAATTATGACGAAACGCATGCTGCGTTTTTACCAGCTATTGCGTAGGATGTCGATCAGAGGCTGGGCTTGATTTACGCATAGCGTTTCAGAATCGCTTTTACGGGGTCCAGATACCCTAAGCCAAAAAGATTAAGGTGGTTAAGCAAGGGGTAGAGATTATACAGGTCCAGCCGCTCTCTCCAGCCATTTTCAAGGGCTCTAATTTCGTTGTAAGCCGCATAAAAATTTTCTGGGAAGCCGCCAAACAGCTGCGTCATCGCCAAGTCAATTTCACCCCAGGCAAAATACACCGCAGGGTCAATAAATACCGGCTCACCTCGTGATGACACATGCACATTACCAGACCACAAATCACCATGCAGCAACGAGGCCGGTTGCTGTGGAACCAGATTGTGTAATTTAGTGCAGATCGCTTCGAGCTGCCTCAATTCTGTGCTACTCAGCCGGCCGTCCAGCCGTGCCATATCGCCTTGAAATAGTAAACGCTGCTCGGCAAAAAACTGATAACCATCACTCATGAAGCCGTTTACCTGAAGAGCGTCACCGCAGTAGTTGTCGTGGACAAACCCAAAGTTTTCGCGAGTACAGTTGTGAAGATATGCCAGCTGGTGGCCAAGGGTTTCCCAGAAGTAGGCAGTGTGCGGCGCCGGTGCAATATAATCCATCGCAATAAAACAGCGACCTACGGCCCGAACTTCGGGAATCAATAAGTTGCAGGCTAAGCGAAGGTAATCCAAACCCTCCGCTTCGGCCTCATAGAAGCCCGCGGGTGAAACATCGCGATACTTAATAAAAACACGTGTACCCGTGTCGTTTTCCACCACCCGGCTCTGGCCCGCACCACCTGAACTTCCCAGATGGTGCGTAAGATCCGAAAATCCATTTTGTTGTAACCAGTTATCCAGTTCCTGTGGCATGGCGATGTACGTCAGCCACTAATCGTCTATCTTCAATACAATAAACGAAGGGTTACCTTGTCTTACTATCAGCGCGGGAATGGCTTTACCCGAAGGCAGGTTTTCTACCAGTTCGGCAAAGTCCTCAACTTTCGCCACGCTCTGATTGTTCAGCTTAACAATGATATCGCCAACGCGAACCTTGGCCTTCCGAGCGGGACCTTCACCAACCTGAACAACTTCAACGCCACCACTCAAGTTAAGCTCCTTCAAGCTTTTGTCGTCGACTTCCTTCACTTTCACACCCAGGCGGTTGAGCTTTTCTATCGGCTTCTTGCTCTTGCTACCTGCTTCGTCGTTTCCGCCGGGAAGCTCACCAATCTCGACAGTCATTTTCTTTTCCTTGCCGTCCCGTACAACCAACAGCTGGGCTTTTTCGCCAACTTTGGTGCGACCAACAAGGTGCGGCAATTCAGATGACAATTCAATTTCTTCGCCTTCAAACTCGATGATGACATCACCCACTTTTAACCCTGCTTTTTCCGCAGGAGAGTCTTCAACCACTTGAGCGACTAACGCACCATACGGCCGATCAAGGTCGAAGGACTCGGCTAATTCCTTGCTAACTTCCTGAATCAATACGCCCAACCAGCCTCGAGAAACGTATCCCTGCCCTTTAAGCTGGTCGACGACTTCACTTGCAACGTCCATTGGAATCGCAAATGACACGCCCATAAAACCACCTGAGCGAGTATAAATCTGAGAGTTGATACCAATGACTTCGCCATCCATATTAAACAGCGGCCCACCCGAGTTGCCCGGGTTAATCGCAACATCGGTTTGAATAAAAGGGACATAGTTTTCGTTGGGGAGGCTACGTCCCTTTGCGCTGACGATGCCTGCAGTAACGGTATAGTCAAAGCCAAAAGGTGAACCAATCGCGAACACCCACTCCCCTACTTTCAGTTTTTTTGACTTACCCACTTTAACCGCAGGCAGGTCTTCGGCTTCTACTTTGAGTACCGCAAGGTCAGAACGCTTGTCGGCACCAATCAGCTCCGCCTTGAGCTCACGGCGGTCGCTGAAGCGCACATAAATTTCATCCGCGCCTTCAATTACATGGTTGTTAGTTAAAATGATGCCATCTTCGCTAAAAATGAATCCCGAGCCCATGGATTGGCGTCGTCGCTCCTCACCGCCACCGCCTCGACGATCATCAAACGGTGCACCAAAGAAGTGTCTAAAAAATTCGGGAATTTGCTCGAGATCACCCTGAAAGTGAAGTTGCGGCCCCGATCCCTTGCCGAGGTTAACCGTACTGATGTTGACGACGCTTTCTGAGTGCTCTTCGACCAACTCTGTAAAATCCGGCAAGCTGGCTGCCCTGCTGCCCAAGGCAAACAAACACAATACCAGTGTGGCAAGTACTGCCAAAGCTTGAGATCGAAACAACATAGATTCACCTTTCATAGAAAAGCCTCATGGTTTTTAGTATTAGTAGAACTAAGGAAGCACCAATTTGCGCTTGTTACCGTACACGAATGGTTATAGTGGCGGCACCAGACAATATTTCAACTTACGGTTCTGTAAGGGCCAGAGCAAGAGACGGTATTACCTCGACTGACATGAAGCCTGTGGCGTTGCCTGCAAGGCTATACGCGTCATTCTTGGCGCAAAGCGGGGGTCGTCGTGATGTTTTTTGGAATACCAAGCGGCGATGCCAAAGCCCGAGAACAAGCCTAAGCCACCAGCAAACAGGGCGCCAGTTTCGCCGACACCAAACCAGGCCTTTGAAGCGGCAGACAAACCCACCATAAGCACCAATGGCATTAAATACATAAGGGTTGAGGCCCAGACGAGACCTTGCTCAGGGATTGCGAGTATGACCACGTCTCCGGCCTTGGCTTTCAAACTTAATGGCACGGTCATTTCAATGCTTTTATCACCAGTGAGTTTTGCCAGCGAGCTAGTGCCACACCCCGCCTTGAGCTGACAGCTTTCGCAGGCACTTTGCCTCTGGGTACGCACCCTGGCAAGTTCTCCTTGAGGCCCTTCTACAGCGAGGATTAATGCGCGTTCTTCGATCATAGCTTCACTAACATCGTTTGACTTTCTGTCGTGTTATAAAAGGTGGAGTTGCAACTACTCTGGCATATACGGTTTTACTGACTCGGCTACCATCATCGCAGTCATCGGCGGTATATCCCCGACAACCGTCACGGCATATTGATGAGCCCCCGCGCTTAATTTTTTGGCATAAGCAACCGTTGCCCCCATCATCGACGCACCTTCAGGCATCATTTCATCAACCATCTCGATAAAGATACTGTAAGTGGCAAGCCCGTCACTATATAACATAGTGTTGGCCGCCGAAGCCCCCGGTTCGCTGGTAGGCGCAAAACCCGGTGGAACCCAATCCACCCGCCACATCATCTCGCTTGGCCACTGCGAGTCTTTTTTACCGGTAGGAATAACTTCGTGCTTTATCAGTTCTCCCCCGACAACCGGCTGAATTTCTTCCGCAGCGATTACCTCGGGAAACTCAATATTTGCAAACTGAAAGCGTTCGAGTTCGTTTCCTTGCTCACTTAGCAAGGACGACCTGAGCAACAAGCCTGTCGCTTTATCTAGCCAAAGCACATAACTATAGCGATGCTTGTCACGCGCCTTGATATCGAGCCTGACGCTGGTCCGATCAACCAAACGCTGACCGTTCGAAACCCGGAGTTCGTAATAGGTGTGGTCGGGCATAAAATTGGCGAATGCCTTTACTACCGAATTGGCAAACTGGTTCTTTTCGAGCCGCACGACGCGATTACCCGGAAACACACAAACAAGGTCTGAACCATGACGAATAATCTCGCCCATCTCTCCGTCAAGCTGGGTTAATCGTTCGTGCTCTGCGCCATCGGCGAAACGGTGGATAACGCGCATCGAGCTCATCATCTCGCCGCGGCTGTACATAAATGTGCCCCGGTAATTAAGCTCGACGGCCGATTTTTGCATGCGCTCCAGCCAATAAAATGCGTCGTTATTATCGCTACTGGCCAGTACGGTTTCTATCCAGCCAAACATCAGTAGGGCGACACATAAGATCGCCTCCAGACTGCCCAATCGTGGTTTCGTTCGGGGTTCTATCATTTGACTATTCACTGCCAACCACACTGCCCTTCATCTAGATACCGATGGAATTCAAACTGGCCACACGCACCAGAGGTAACACGCCTTGCTGCCCCCCCTGCAGAGTATGCTCTGCATGACGCAAGAGATAATGATTAAATCTTTTCACATGCTGTTCACTATATTGTTCAATAATTATCGGCTGACGAGCGTTACCCTGCTGGGTTTGAAGCCCATCACCAGCATAGTTTTCGGTGCTCGTCGTTACTACAGTGTCGGGCAACACGTTTAAGCTGGCGACTGGTGCCTGATTTTGCAGCACGAATACGAAGGCAAACACCACGCTGGCGACCAAAGACGACCACGCACCGACACGGGCGAGCTGATGCCTGCCCATAAGCATTTTACCCTGCTGAAGACTTGAACTGGGCAAGCCCGCTTGCTGCGTTTCCTCAGTGGAAATACTGGCCGCAACCGATGCACTGATATCGATATCCATTACGCGTGACTCCGTGCCGGAACGCAACACGCTGTCGCCTTGCAGAACT
>JBFJVR010000039.1:0-11337 GCA_041624095.1 Oleiphilaceae bacterium | reverse complement strand
TTTGGCTTTCGAAGTAATCAAAGGAGCGCTGTATTTCCAGAGACAGTTGTTGCATTACAGAATCTTGCTGGGAGGGTTCATTCAGAGCCTCTATCGAAAAGCTAAAATGGCGCGCAAGGTATAAGGTCGCTCCTTTAACGAGCAACATGATGCCCGAACCACTCCTTAGATAAAGCAAGGCAACCGGGCGCTCTTCTTCACCCGAAATTTTTTGCGCTACATTGCGCAAGGCAAGGTCAGCTATATCGATAGCCTGAAGCTTCATCCCTGAGTCTTTGACCAAGTCTACATTGCCCTGAATAATCGCTTTACGCGCCACTACAACGTTCAACTGCTCCGGCCTGCCTCTCAAGGCGTCTTTCGGGAATTCATAGATATCGGTAACCGCGCCTTCGATGTCGAAGTCCAACAGGTCTTTAACTTTCCATCGGGCCGCATCTGCTAACTCGGCATCTTCGACCGCAGGTTTTTCTATGGGGTAAATCTGATACTGATCAGAGGGCAATACCAAACAGCAGTCCATACCGGACAAGCCCATTTCCGAGACCAGCTCTTTTAGCACGGTCATGCGTTCTGCAGCCTTACAACTCCTAAAAACACAGTTTAGCGCTTGAGCATTACTTGAATCCGCAGCAGCTCTGGCCACAGCTAATGCCAGACCATCCGCACGCACTTCAAGACCCACTCTACCCGGCCGTGACTTCGACTTTAGAAATGAAAACAAAATTCAACCTGCAAGTTATGTTTTTATTAACCCCGTACTTTAGATTAGTTCAGTAAGTTACTGTTTGCAAAACCTTTGGGAGATATATTTCCTAGAGCCAAAAACAAAAAAACCGCATAAATGCGGTTTTTAATAACAAGCTTTTTAAAACGGGATGTCGTCGTCAAAATCGTCCATCGCAGGGGCTTCTCTCTGAGGCATACCCTGTGGAGCTTGCCCACCTGGCATACCACCTCCTTGCATTCCACCACCTTGAGCGCTTTGCGGCTGGCTGTATGCCTGCTGCGGAGCCGAGCCAGACGGTGCATAAGCGGCCTGCCCCCCTTGAGACTGGTCATACCCGCCACCCGCACCCTGCCGGGAGTCAAGCATTTGCATTTCACTACCGACGATTTCGGTGGTGTAGCGATCCTGACCGGACTGATCCTGCCACTTACGCGTCTGCAAGCGACCCTCTAGATAAACCTTGGAGCCTTTTTTCAAGTACTCTTTGGCGATTTCGGCCAAACGATTGAACAGCACAACTCGGTGCCACTCAGTCTTAGGCACCATTTGCCCGGTCTGCTTATCTTTGTAGCTTTCGTCCGTCGCAATACTGAGATTAGTAACGGCAGTACCCTGTGGAGTGAACCGCGTATCCGGGTCATTACCCAGATTCCCTATCAAAATTACTTTATTTACGCCTCTAGCCATGCTGCTCCCCTGTCTTTATTTTGGACACCGTCCCTGTGCCTCATTACTAAGTCCGAATGGCGACCCTTGTAGTGTGCCCCAAACACACATCCGGATGGCCATCAATGATGATTCGCTTCGGATTGTCTCATGGTTATCCGAGCATTTCCATGGAATAAGGCGCAACCAGTCACCTTAATTCGCGCACGGATTCCGGTATTTCCTGAGCACTTCATCCAGGCCATTCTGGTCAAGCTGCGACTTTACAACTTTCAAATAAGCGACCCCGTCTTCGATCACCACCACAACGTCTTCAACACCCCGCACCGAGCTTAACTCAGCACTAATACTTTCTGCGACAAATGTATTCGGCACAGCCAAAAAGTTAAGCGTCATTGCCGTTTCAGAGCTGGGTTTACGCATCGACGTTGCAATAATCAACCATACGATCGCCAATAGCGACACCATCAAATAAACACCTTGCTCCTGATGGCGCGCCAACACCCACCCGCCCATTAGTCCGCCAAAAAATGCACCGAGGAACTGGCTTGTAGAGTAGACCCCCATAGCAGTACCCTTCGCGCCGGCAGGTGACAGTTTGCTCACTAAGGAGGGCAAACTTGCTTCCAACAAGTTGAATGCCATAAAAAAGAAAAACAGGCTCGCCCAGAACCAGGTAAAACTGTGCTGAGTCCAGATCGAGGTAAGCGCCGAAAATGACAGCAGGGCAATTGCAAAGACAAACACGCCTTTCATTTTTTGCCTTTTTTCGCCAATAATAATCAAGGGTACCATCGCAAAAAATGACAACACCATAACTGACAAATAGACCTTCCAGTGCGCACCCACAGCTAAACCTGCTTGTTGAAGCAAGGAGATGGGCACAGCAATAAACATGGCTGTCAGGCTAAGATGCAGCATAAAAATACCGATATCCAGCCGCATTAGATCGCTATTCTTTAACACCGCAGACAACTGATCCTTAAACAAGCGTGTATCACGATGACGACTCGAATGAACAGGAGTAGGCACACACCAGTAAAGCCAGAACACACCTACCAGTGCCAAGCCGGCAGTAACCCAAAACACCCCTTGAAGACCAGAAACCTCTGCGATAAGCGGGCCCAACACCAAAGCAAGCGAAAAAGACAGCCCTATCGACATGCCAACCAGCGCCATGGCCTTGGTTCTACTTTCTTCACTAGTTAAATCACTTAACAGCGCCATCAGTACACTCGCGATAGCGCCGGCTCCTTGAAGAAACCTACCCGCAATGACGGTATAAACATCTGATGCGGTCGCGGCAACCACGCTACCGACAAAGAACAGCAGTAAACCAAACAGAATGAGCGGCTTACGCCCAAATCGGTCAGACAGCGCACCAAAGGGAATCTGGAACAGTGCTTGGCTTAAACCATAAATTCCAATGGCCACTCCCAGCAAGACATCACTTGCGCCGTTAAGTGATTTGCCATAAATCATAAACACCGGCAACACCATAAATAGGCCCAGCATTCGTGATGCATAGAGAAAAGCAAGCGCAAAGACAGATCGGCGTTCGTTTGATGTCATAACTTCAATGGCTAATCGGGAATCGGGTAAATAAAGCGCGCTATTCTAGCACCATTCACTAAGGTTTTTGGCATGCTGTTTTTTCGCAATCAATAGAAATAGACCATTTATGCACTGCCCAAGTTAGTTATAATGTTCGGTTTGATTATCCCTCAGGAAAATAGATGGAAAACATTCTAGTACGTGGCGCACGCACTCATAACCTGAAAAACATCGACCTGGACATTCCTCGCGACAAACTTATCGTGATAACCGGCTTGTCGGGCTCAGGAAAATCTTCGCTGGCTTTCGATACACTTTACGCAGAGGGTCAGCGACGTTATGTAGAATCACTTTCCACCTATGCTCGTCAGTTTCTGTCGATGATGGATAAACCCGACGTTGACCATATAGAGGGCCTATCACCTGCCATCTCTATCGAACAAAAATCGACATCCCACAACCCTCGCTCCACAGTGGGTACCATTACCGAAGTTTACGATTACCTGCGCCTGCTATTTGCCAGAGCAGGCGAACCCCGCTGCCCTACCCACGGCGCCACGCTGGATGCACAAACTGTAAGCCAGATGGTCGACAAGGTCATGGAACTGGACTCTGGTTCTCGGCTAATGATGCTCGCCCCGGTAATCCAAAACAGAAAAGGTGAGCACCTGCACGTGTTTCAGGACTTATTGAGCCAGGGCTTCATACGTGCACGCATAGACGGTATCGTCGTCGACCTTGACGACCCGCCAGCACTCGAAAAAAACAAGAAACACACCATTGAAGTTGTTGTCGATCGCTTCAAGGTTCGCGACGACATTCAGCAACGCATCGCCGAGTCATTCGAAACCTGCCTTGAACTGACAGACGGCATTGCGATCATCGCACCAATGGATGCCGATGCAGACACTGACGAGCTGATATTCTCATCGCGCTTTGCCTGCCCTCACTGCGGCTATTCCATCAGCGAACTCGAACCCAGAATGTTCTCGTTCAACAATCCTTCAGGGGCCTGCCCAACATGCGATGGACTCGGGGTAAAACAGTTCTTCGATCCCGACAGGATCATACAGAACAGTGAGCTAAATCTCGCCGAGGGCGCAATCAAGGGCTGGGATCGCAGGACGGTATACTATTTCCAATTGCTGAATAGCCTTGCGACGCATTATGGAATCGACATCGACACCCCCTACAGCGAGTTACCTAGTACATTCAAGCAAACACTGCTCTACGGTAGCGGGAAAGAAGAAATCGCTTTTAATTATGTCAACACACGCGGGGACACGGTTCAACGCCTGCATCCCTTCGAGGGCGTGATTCCCAATATGGAGCGACGCTATCGGGAAACCGATTCGCAAATGGTAAGAGAGGACCTGTCACGCTACCTTAACAACAAGGCCTGCCCAAGCTGTGACGGATCACGCCTTAAAGAAGCCTCCAGAAACGTGTTCATTCACGAGCAGACACTTCCTGAACTGACGCACCTGCCCGTGGGTGAAGCCTTAGCTTATTTCACCACGCTAAACTTGCCGGGCAAACGTGGCGATATTGCCGACAAGATACTTAAGGAAATCAGGCTACGCTTGGAGTTTCTGGTTAACGTAGGCTTGGACTACCTCACACTTGAACGCAGCGCAGACACACTCTCGGGCGGTGAAGCCCAGCGAATCCGCCTCGCCAGCCAGATTGGCGCCGGTCTGGTAGGCGTAATGTATATTCTGGACGAGCCCTCTATCGGACTGCATCAACGCGACAATGAACGACTGCTCAAAACACTCACACATTTGCGCGATCTGGGCAATACGGTCATCGTCGTCGAACACGATGAGGATGCGATTCGTCTGGCAGATCACGTCATCGATGTCGGCCCCGGGGCTGGCGTTCATGGCGGGCAGATCGTCGCCCAAGGCACCCCCGAATCGGTAATGTCAGACACTGAGTCGCTTACCGGGCAATACCTTTCAGGGAGAAAGGAAATCGCAATTCCAGAGTCGCGCAGCCCTATCGACACAACAAAGCTTCTTATTCTCGAGGGCGCCACAGGCAACAATCTGCAAAACGTTACATTAAAGATACCTTTTGGCCTGATGACTTGCGTCACCGGCGTGTCAGGCTCAGGCAAGTCAACACTGATCAACTCTACCCTCTACCCTCTAGCCGCTACTGAACTTAATAAAGCAACGACGCTTAACGCTGCAGAGCATAAAAGCATTAGCGGCCTGGAACTGTTTGATAAGGTCATAGATATCGACCAAAGCCCGATTGGCAGAACCCCGCGCTCAAACCCGGCAACCTATACCGGTTTATTCACCCCGATTCGTGAACTATTTGCCGGAACACAAGAGTCTCGCTCGCGCGGTTACAAACCGGGTCGATTCAGTTTCAATGTTAAAGGCGGTCGCTGCGAAGCATGTCAGGGCGATGGCGTAATCAAAGTGGAGATGCACTTTCTTCCGGACGTCTATGTACCGTGTGATGTCTGCAAAGGCAAACGCTATAATCGCGAAACGCTCGACGTCAAATACAAAGGAAAAAGCATCACCGAGGTTTTGGAACTTACGATTGAAGAGGCTCGCGATTTTTTTGATGCAGTGCCGTTTATCGCACGTAAACTACAAACATTAATCGACGTCGGCTTATCCTACATTCGGCTTGGCCAAAGCGCGGTAACCTTGTCGGGCGGCGAAGCCCAGCGCGTGAAGCTGGCCAAAGAACTTTCGAAACGTGACACTGGTAAAACGCTCTACATACTTGACGAGCCTACGACCGGCTTACACTTTTACGATATTCAGCAACTGTTAACCGTCCTGCAGAGACTTAGAGACCACGGCAATACCGTGGTAGTGATTGAACACAACCTGGACGTCATTAAAACTGCCGACTGGATCATCGATCTGGGGCCAGAAGGAGGGGTGCGAGGGGGACACATCATAGCTGAGGGCACTCCCGAAGACGTTGCCAAGGTCACAGGCTCGTTTACCGGTCAGTTTTTGAAGCCCTTGTTGACACGTTAAGGCTACAAGGGCCTTACTACGCTAAAACAAAAAAGCCAGCATAAGCTGGCTTTTTTTAACAAAGAGCAATTACTTACTCTTCGTCATCATCCTCAACATCAACAACAGGACGATCTACTAACTCAACGAATGCCATCGGCGCTGCATCACCTGTGCGGAAACCACACTTAAGGATGCGAATATAACCGCCAGGGCGGTCCTTATAACGAGGACCAAGCTCATTGAACAGCTTAGCAACGACTGCATCGTCTCTTACTCTGGCGAATGCCAGACGACGGTTAGCCACTGAATCGTTCTTAGCCAAGGTGATCAAAGGCTCTGCTACACGGCGCAGCTCCTTCGCTTTTGGCAACGTTGTTTTAATTAGTTCGTGCTCTACCAAAGACGCAGCCATGTTCTTAAACATAGCCTTGCGGTGAGAGCTGTTTCTGTTAAATTTACGACCACTTTTACGATGACGCATTTTATAATTCCTTACCTGTCCAAGCCGTGCTCGAGTTATCCACCCAGAACACGGTCATCGCCCTTGAGGCTGGCTGGAGGCCAGTTCTCAAGACGCATACCCAAAGAAAGACCACGAGATGCAAGAACATCCTTAATTTCAGTAAGAGACTTTTTACCCAAATTAGGGGTTTTCAGCAGCTCAACCTCAGTCCTTTGGATAAGGTCGCCAATATAATAAATATTCTCTGCTTTCAAACAGTTCGCAGAACGAACCGTCAATTCAAGGTCATCCACTGGACGCAACAGAATCGGATCAACTTCTTCCTCTTCTTCCTCTTGTACAGGCTCTTTCTCGTTATCAAAGTCAACGAACACAGATAGCTGTTGCTGGAGAATCGTCGCTGCTCTGCGAATTGATTCTTCAGGATCGATCGTGCCGTTGGTTTCCAAATCAATTACCAACTTATCGAGGTCCGTACGCTGCTCGACACGCGCGTTTTCTACTGAGTAGGCTACGCGAGCGACAGGGCTATAAGACGCGTCCAGCTGAAGTCGTCCAATGGCACGAGTTTCATCGTCGCCAGTGTTACGCTGATCCGCTGGCTCATAGCCACGACCGCGCTCAACTTTCAGCTTCATGTTGATTTCGCCATTGTCACCCAAGTGGCAAATCACATGCTCAGGATTCAAAATCTCCACATCGTGATCGAGCTGAATATCAGCAGCCGTTACCACACCTGCGCCTTTCTTGGAAAGACTCAATGTCGCTTCGTCTCGCGAGTGCATTACGATAGCCAGACCCTTGAGGTTAAGAAGAATCTCGATGACGTCTTCTTGTACCCCTTCGATCGCGCTGTACTCATGCAACACGCCGTCGATTTCAGCTTCGACTACCGCACAGCCTGGCATAGATGACAAAAGAATACGACGTAGTGCGCTACCTAGCGTATGGCCGAAACCCCGCTCCAGTGGCTCAAGTATTACTTTTGCATGTGTTGCGCTTAAACCTTGAACTTCAATATTTCGCGGGTTCAAGAATTCATTTACTGAACGCTGCATATACGCCCCTATACGTTAAGTTGTAGGTATCAAGCTTACTTAGAGTAAAGCTCTACGATTAGGTTTTCGTTGATGTCCGCTGGCAAATCCGAACGCTCAGGTACGGCTTTAAACGTGCCAGTCAACTTGCTCGAATCAACTTCGACCCATTCTACTGATGCGCGATTGGCTGCCAACTCAACAGCATGCTTAACACGCAGCTGATTTTTGGCCTTTTCACGTATAGATACAACATCGCCGGCTTTAACCTGGTAAGACGCAATATTCACGACAGTGTCGTTAACCAGTACCGCTTTGTGCGACACCAATTGACGTGCTTCTGCTCGTGTTGAGCCGAAGCCCATACGATAGACAACATTGTCGAGACGTTGCTCCAGCAATTGAAGCAGATTCTCACCGGTAGCGCCCTTACGACGTGCCGCTTCCTTATAGTAGCCACGGAATTGCTTTTCCAATACACCATAGAGGCGACGGACTTTTTGCTTTTCGCGTAGCTGCGTACCGTATTCTGATAAGCGACCGCGACGCGCGCCGTGCATACCAGGTGCAGTTTCGATATTACATTTTGAATCGAGCGCTTTTACGCCACTCTTCAAAAATAGATCTGTCCCTTCACGACGAGACAGCTTACATTTTGGTCCAATATAACGAGCCATTGACTGTTTCCCCTAAACGCGACGTTTTTTCGGTGGTCGACATCCATTGTGTGGAATGGGTGTGACGTCTGTGATATTTGTGATTTTATAACCACAAGCGTTTAGTGCTCTAACAGCGGACTCGCGTCCTGGCCCAGGCCCTTTAACCATAACTTCAAGGTTTTTGAGGCCGTATTCAGCAGCCGCGTTACCGGCTCTTTCAGCTGCTACCTGCGCAGCAAAAGGTGTGCTTTTTCGTGATCCACGGAATCCAGATCCGCCGGCAGTTGCCCATGATAGTGCGTTGCCTTGGCGATCTGTAATGGTCACGATAGTGTTGTTGAACGAAGCATGAATATGAGCCATGCCGTCAACAACGGTCTTTTTCACCTTTTTACGGGTACGTGTACCTGGCTTTGCCATTACTGTTTCCTATTATTTACGAATTGGTTTGCGAGGACCTTTACGGGTACGAGCATTCGTTTTGCTTCGCTGACCGCGCACAGGCAAGCTGTGTCGGTGACGAAGACCTCGAAAACAACCCAAGTCCTTCAAACGCTTAATATTCATCTGAATTTCACGACGCAAATCACCTTCAACAGCCAGCTTGCTGACCTCGGTTCGCAGTGAATCCAACTGCTCTTCAGTTAGCGTGCTAACCTTCTCAGTTGGCGATACACCAGTTGCATCGCAAAGTTTGTATGCAGTTGTTTTGCCCACACCATATATATAGGTAAGCGAGATCACCGCATGTTTATTGTCGGGTATATTGACACCGGCTATACGTGCCATCCATCTAACTCCGCTTTGTTTATAGCGCCTGGGCGAGCCCGAGGTTCACTACTTTTAGTTACCGTCTTTCGAAAAGGCGCGAATCATAGCGTTTGATCAAAAATAAATCAAGCTTGCTTGCGACCTTTTTCAGCAACGCAGGTTAACCCTGACGCTGCTTGTGACGAGGTTCTTGGCAAATAACTCTAACAGAGCCATTGCGACGTATTACTTTACAGTTACGGCAAATTTTTTTTACCGAAGCACGAACTTTCATTTGCTACTCCAAACTCTCAATTGCAATAGAATTGCGGTTAACGCAGCATTCCGCCGCTGCCGTAACCCTTCAGGTTCGATTTTTTCATGAGGGATTCATACTGATGCGACATCAGATGTGATTGCACCTGAGCCATAAAATCCATCACGACCACAACTACGATAAGCAGGGATGTACCGCCAAAATAGAACGGAACATTAAACCAAACCACCATAAACTGCGGTAAAAGAGAGACTGCGGCTATGTACGCGGCACCAAACATCGTTAGACGAGTCAGCACACTATCGATATAGTTCGCGGTTTGCTCTCCTGGTCGAATACCCGGAACAAACGCTCCGGACTTCTTAAGATTGTCGGCAACTTCTTTAGGGTTATACATCAACGCTGTGTAGAAATAGCAGAAGAAGACAACTGCAGCTGCAAACAAAATTATATATAGCGGCTGACTTGGGCCCAAAGCTTGCGACACGTCGGCCAACCATTCCATACCTTCGCCTTGGCCGAACCATTGACCCAACGAAGCAGGAAACAACAAAATACTTGAAGCAAATATCGGTGGTATAACACCTGCCATATTTACCTTCAAGGGTAGATGGCTCGACTGCTGAGCGTATCCACCTCGCGCTTGCTGACGCTTTGCATAGTTCACGGTAATACGGCGCTGGCCGCGCTCCATGAATACTACAAACGCCACAATCGCGATTGCTAAAATACCGATTACCAACAGGGCCAGTATGTTCAACTCACCCTGTCTCGCTGCCTCAAATGATTGCCCGAATGCACCGGGAAGCCCGGCAACAATACCCGCAAAAATCAGCAGTGAAATACCGTTTCCGATGCCACGCTCGGTGATTTGCTCACCCAGCCACATCAAAAACACAGCGCCACAGACAAAGGTCGTAACAGCTAAAAAGTAAAAGGCAAAACCGTCAGTGAAGGTTACGCCTTGAGAGGCCAAACCAACCGACATACCAGAAGCCTGTATAAAGGCCAAAAACACCGTGCCGTAGCGCGTGTACTGGCTAATCTTACGACGGCCTGCTTCACCTTCCTTTTTAAGCTGCTCAAGACTTGGCGTCACCGCTGTGAGGAGCTGCATAATAATCGATGCCGAAATATAAGGCATGATACCCAAGGCAAAAATACTCATTCGTTCGAGTGCGCCACCAGAAAACATATTGAACAGACTCAATATGGTGCCCTGATTTTGGTCGAACAGCGCAGCAAGACGATCGGGATTGATACCGGGAACCGGGATATGTGCCCCGATTCGATAAACCAGTATCGCCAAGAAGACAAACCACAATCGTGATTTAAGTTCGCCTAATCCTTTTCCGACGCCCGCGGGCATTGCTGGTGCTTTTGCCATGGTGTTTTAGTCCTCGACTTTTCCGCCAGCTGCTTCAATCGCTTGACGTGCACCTTTAGTCACACGCAAACCCTGAATTGTTACAGCCTTGGTGATTTCGCCTGAAAGAATTACCTTCGCAGACTTAGTATCGCGACGTACCAGATTAGCATTTTTCAATGCATCCAGATCGATCACACCACCTTCTATTTTTTCCAGCTCATTCAAGCGAATTTCGGCTACGAACTTGGCTTGTCTAGACGAAAAACCAAACTTCGGTAGACGTCTTTGCAATGGTTGTTGACCACCCTCGAAACCGGGTGCAACTGAACCGCCAGAACGCGCCTTCAAACCCTTGTGACCACGACCAGCTGTTTTACCCAGGCCACTACCAATACCGCGACCTACTCGCTTTGCAGAGGTTTTTGATCCAGGAGCTGGACTTAAAGTATTAAGACGCATCTTATTCTCCCTCTACTCTAACCATGTAGTTAACTTTATTCACCATACCGCGAACAGAAGGCGTATCTTCCAGCTCACGAGTCTGACCTATTTTCCGCAATCCCAATCCAGTTACACAGGCTTTGTGCTTAGGTAACTGACCGATAGGGCTACGGAAAAGCGTTACTTTAATCGTTTTACCCTTAGCCATGATCTTATCCCGCTATCTCGTCTACAGATTTACCGCGCTTGGCTGCAACATTCTCAGGCGACTGCATCGCTTTAAGACCATTAATCGTTGCGCGAACAACGTTAACCGGATTTGTTGACCCATAGCACTTCGCCAATACGTTTTGAACGCCTGCGACCTCAAGTACTGCACGCATCGCACCACCGGC
>JBFJVR010000038.1:0-11415 GCA_041624095.1 Oleiphilaceae bacterium | reverse complement strand
TACGACGCTTCAAACGGTGGCCACATCTACCTTGTGGAAGACGTTGCTGATGTAGCCAGTCTGCAGGTTAAACAGCCCGAAAAGCTAGCCTATGTGACCCAGACAACGCTGTCGGTGGATGATACTGCGAAGGTGATCGATGCCTTAAAAGAACGTTTCCCTTTAATAGAGGGGCCGCGTAAGGACGACATTTGCTACGCCACCCAGAACCGGCAGGATGCGGTCAAAGGTCTTGCGGGAGAATCAGACGTTATGCTGGTAGTCGGGTCGCCGAATAGCTCAAACTCCAATCGGCTACGAGAACTGGCAGAGCGCATGGGGAGTCGTGCTTATTTGATAGATGATCAGGATCAAATTGACCCTGCATGGTTAGAGGGTGCCAAAGCTGTAGCGGTTACGGCGGGGGCATCGGCTCCCGAAGTGCTGGTGCAGCAAGTGGTCGACCGTCTCGCCGAGTTGGGCGCCGAAGCCGCGACAGAAGTCAGTGGCCGAGAAGAGAATATCGTTTTTAGCATGCCCAAAGCGCTGCGTATCCCCGCCAAGAACGTTTAAATTCAATTAGCTTCGCTTGTCACAGCGATGTTCCATAAGTAAACAGGATGACACAGTTCTAATTTGAGCTACCATTAAGTAATGGTGGCTCTTTAGTCGACAGAACTGTGAATATTGTCATGTTTTACAGTCTTATATGTCCGTTTATCCCCGTATCTGACCGTTTATCTCTCTCACCTAGAGCGTGGCTCAGAGATATTCTATTGTTAACCCAGTTAAAAACCGGAAATTCTCTATGGTCAAAGTGAGCAGACAAACAGGTTTTACCATTATTGAACTGATGATCGTGGTGGTCATAGTCACCATTGTAGCGACGCTTGCAGTGCCGGCGTTCGACACCTTTATTAAAGCTAACAGAATGCGTGCGTCTGAGGGCGAGTTAGTCACAGCCTTTCAGTTTGCTCGCGCAGAAGCGGTGCGTCGCGGTAGCACGGTCAATCTGGATGCGACAGGTAGCAATGCATCCAATGAGTGGGGCTCGGGTCTCACCGTCTGGTTTGATGCGGATGATGATGACACGCTTGATAACGGAGAAGAACTAAGAGTGCTGGGTAGCTTTCATAGCAGTATGACACTGGATGGAACAAATGGTATTACTTCCATCGGTTTTAGGCCGACAGGCTTAACCGATATGGCCGGTACCCTCACGATTACGGTGTGCGATGATCGTGTCGGTGAGACAGGTCGGCAGTTGAGTATCTTAACGACTGGCGTGGTAAGCGCTAACAGCACGTTTACTTGTCCATAGCGAGGTGTAGATAAGTGAGTTTAGGCATGCAAAACAATATGTGTGTGGCGAATCGGAAACAACGGGGCTCGAGTATGGTTGAGGTTCTGGTCACCATGGTGATTATCGCCACCGGTCTGTTAGGAATCGCATCGATGCAAATGGTGAGCTTGAAAAATGCAAATAGCTCCTACCAGCGCTACGTCGCCTCATTATACGCCTACGATATGATGGAACGAATGCGCTCGAACCCGGCAGGTGTCGCTGCGGGCTCTTACGATAATATATCAGTGAACGGTTCTGAAACTCAGGTTTCTTGTACGAATGCTTGTTCCACCTCAAATATCGCTAGCTTTGATGCCTATCAGTGGGGGGATCAGTTACAAACGAATCTGCCTTCGGGAGCTGGCCGAGTAGAGGCGACGGCGGATGGCTATCGGATCTCGGTTAGCTGGTCGGAGCAGGATACTGGTGCAGATTTCGGAACCAGTGCCGGTACAGTAGATACGCAGACAATTACTCTGGAGATAGCCCTATGAGTTTAGATGCAAGGCCGAAGCAGCTCGCTGAAATTAAGAATGAACAGGGGCTGTCGATGGTCGAAATCCTGGTGGCGCTGGCCTTGGGGTCATTCTTGATGCTGGGCCTGAGCCAGGTTTTCGTGGCAAACCAAAAGACCTCTATGCTGCAAGACGACTTTACACGGGTTCAGGAAAGTGGCCGTATTGGTATAGAAATGATGGTTAAAGAAGTTCGAGTCGCGGATTATCGAGGTTGTACGCCAAGTGCAGGTAGTATCAATTCACATTTAGATACCTCAGATTCAGACTATGATGCAACGTCAATGGATTTTCTGGCTGGTGGCATTGGTGGTGTAAATAATGCCAGCTCCCTGACCATAGGAGGCAAGGCGGTATTTGCAGGGTCCGATACTTTGGTGCTTCGGGGGGCGAAAGACGCCTGCGGTGGTTTAGGGCGAATGGCCGGCACTAATGGTTCAGCTTCGTTCTTTGTGACACCGGGCTGTAACATTCAGGAGGGTGAAATTGTTGTCCTTGCCAATTGTACTGGTGGCGATATGTTTACGGTAACGAATAGAAACTTAGCCAACAATACTGTGGTGCATAATACTGGAGCCTTGCCGACCAGTGGGTGGATTGAAAATATTACCAAAGACTTTTCTAGACAATACCAGCCTAACTCGCAAGTACTGAAACCATATCAAAAAACGTTCTTTATGGCAGAGGGCGTGAATGGCAACTCTTTGTTTGTTTATGATGGTTCGTCAGCACAAGAGCTGGTTTCTAATATTACGGGCTTCCAAATATTGTTCGGTGAAGACTCGAATGCTGATGGTTCGGTCGATAGGTACCGCGGTGCGGATTCGATCGCAAATTTTGATGATGTCAAGTCGATTCATTTTACGCTGTCTGTGGCTTCGAATGACGTAAGTAGAGATTTTATAGCGGTGGCGAATATTCGCAATAGGACGCTGTGATGGGTGGAGAGGGGTTGGTAATGAGGCAATTTGAACGACAAAAAGGCGCGACCCTAATTGTTGCGCTTATCATTCTTCTAGTGTTAACGATTCTAGGATTTTCAGGCAGTCAGTCGGTGTTGTTACAGGAAAAAATGACCTTTTCGGTTCAGGATTCACATATCGCATTGCAATCTGCCGAGTTAGCGCTTAGTGAGGCTGAAGCATTTATAGCAAATACGGTGGTTACAAAAACTGATTTTGAAGATGACGGCCAAAATGCGACGTATCCAGGTTTGTATACTCTAGGGAATGGCCCTGAGAATATATTTAGTGCGGCAAACTGGACATCTGCAAATTCGCAAGTGGCGAGTACCAGCGTCCATGCGGATGTAGCTGCGCCAAGGTTTTATATTGAAGACACGGGTGTGCCAGGCGATGAAGATGACGATGCGGGATCGGTTAATATACTAGGGTATGGTCAGACCACGGGCCAGGGAGATATTAATACGTTTCGGGTTGTAGCCCGAGGAGTGGGAAGATCAGCGAATACGGAACGCTTCATCATCGGTTTTTTTGGCAAACGACTTTAATGGGCCACGTGTTGACACGCTTGGCTCGAATATTATTTAGATAGGAGTACCTGTCATGTATAAACAGCGAAGCTGGCTCACGACCTTTTTCGGCGGTCTACTTGGTTTTTATGCAACTGCACCGGTTTGGGCTGCGCCCGGCACGATATCGGACACCCCTTTGATTGTGACGCAAAGCGCTCAGCCTAACATCATGCTGCTGATCGATAGCTCTGGCTCAATGGGGGCGTTTGTCATAGAAGCGCCTTATGATGAAAGTAATAATTATGCAAACTGCCCTGTGGCCAGACAGCTTGCGGAAACAGGTACGTCAGCTTATGTCGACGTTATTGTTAAGAGTGATGGGCGCGTCTATTTTGAGTCAAACGTTAGCGGCAGTTGGGTCAGTTATGATTGGGATACCAGTTCAGGTACCGGGCATACAGGTAGTAGTAATGTGTGTTTTAAAGCTGATGGCGAATATCAGGCTCGACTTTATGGTGACCAAACTGCTACTGGTGGGAGCTATGGCGCGGGCACGCGCTGGGTAGGTGGTTCTGCCAATCGGGGGAACTATGGTACCTATACAGGTAACTTTCTGAACTGGTATTTTACCAATGGAACGGGTAGCCCCGGAGCTAATTTTGGTGCAGGTGCTGCTGAAAAACCGGGTATGCGTACCCGCTCAGAAGTCGCTGCTGTGTCAGCAAACGCGATGGTTGATAGTTTATCCAATGTCAATATCGGGCTTACCCAGTTTAATGGTAGTGATGGTGGTACTTTACTGCAGAATATTCAGGATATAGGCACAAGTGGATATAAGACCACGTTAAAGGGCTCTATCTCGGCGATTACGCCCGATGGATCCACCCCGCTAGCAGAAACTATGGAGGAAATCGGGCGTTACTTTATTGAAGGTTTTGAAAGCCAGTCGCTGACACTGCACCCGAACAGTGGCAGCCCTACCACTAAGGCAGGAAGTGATATTTTCAGTCACGAATTAAATTATGCTACGGGTACCACCACGCCTACGAGCAGTACTCCGGTAATGGAAACAGACAAATATTGCCAGAAGAACTTTATTGTAGGTCTGACCGATGGTTTGCCAACAAATGACAGCGATGTGGACTCGGACCTGTCGGGTTACGCTAGTGACGGTGATAGTTACGCGTTGAATGACGTGGCCCTCGCCATGTACGAAATGGATTTGCGCCCTGATATAGACGACCTAGATGGTAATGAGCATGTAAATAATATCGTGACATATATGATTGCCTTCGCTGATGAAGCGCTGCAGGATGATGCTCTGTTAACCTCGACTGCGGCAAATGGTGGGGGGAGCAACTATGATGCGGATGATGCGGCTCAGCTATCTGCGGCATTGAATGCTATTTCCGCTGATATTGGCTCTAAGGTAGGTTCGGTTGCGTCGGTAGCCTTTAACTCGAGCAGCTTAAGTGACGACAGTGCCGTGTTTCAAGCTCGTTTTGATACGTCGAGCTGGAGTGGCAGTTTGATTGCGTTGCCAATTGACGGGGAGGGTAATTTGCCTGCTGATGCGGACGGTGATGGCTTTCTAGACCATGACTGGGACGCGGCAGAAGAGCTGGATGCGTTAAATACAGCTGGTCTGGCGAACAGGGTAATTATGACTCATGATGGCTCAGATGGAGCAGTGTTCGCCTACACTTCTGATACGGCTGCACCCGCCGCTGCGCATGGCACAGACTTGGCTTTTGACGACACAACCAACACGATTGATAGCGAGGTGCAGGCCCGGCTGAATTATATTCGTGGTGATCGCAGTAACGAAGGGTCTTCAGGTAATGGCTATCGAGCACGTAGTTCGAGGTTAGGGGATATCGTAAACTCGACGCCAGTATACGTAGGGAAGACCGAAATCAGATGGCCAAGCACTACGGCTTTTGGGACAAGCACTAATCTTCACTTTGATAATTTTGCGCAAGCGTCTTTAAGCGATACCGAAGACGGGATTAGCGATAGAACGCCAATTATTTATGTTGGCGCTAACGACGGCATGCTGCACGGATTTAATGCGACCCTGGGCCAGTCTGATAGCGGTAAGGAAGTCTTTGCCTATATACCGAGTAAGGTGCTCTCTGGTAACCAAAATGAAGGGTTGCACTATTATGCCGATGATTCCTATGTGCATAAGTTCTATGTGGACCTGACTCCAACCGTTTCCGATGTGTACATCAAGAATACGCCCACAGGTAGTGATGATTGGCGAACGGTGTTGATCGGCGGTTTGAGGGCCGGAGGAAGGGGTTACTTCGCTTTAGACGTAACCAACCCCGCTAACTTTGCCAATACCTCGACCTCGGCACAAAACACGGTGTTGTGGGAGTTTAATGACACTAATATTCCTGATGGCAATGATTTGGGTTATACCTTTAGCAGGCCAGTCATTGCAAAAATGAATAATGGAAAGTGGGCTGCTATTTTTGGCAACGGATATAACAGTGTAAATGGTGTCGCGAAGCTGTTTATCGTATTTATTGAAGAAGGGCTCGATGGTTGGGTAGCCGGCGACTATATGCTGTTAGATACCGAAGTAGGTGGCAACACTACCGCAGCTGATTTTAATGGCCTGTCCTCGCCCGCGGTGGTTGACACAGACGGCGATAGCGTGGCCGACAGGATATATGCGGGAGACCTGAAAGGTAATATGTGGGTCTTTGATGTCTCCGCTACTAATGATAGTAGGTGGGGAGTTGCTTATAAAGATGGTGGTGGTGGCAGTGCGAACCCAGAGCCGCTATTTGTTGCAGAAGACAGCTTGGGCAATGTGCAGCCAATAACTGCTGCACCTTTGTTGGCACTCAATACCATTAATGTTGAGGGTGGCGGTGACCCAAATTTGCTTGTTTTGTTTGGTACTGGGCAGTATGTGACAAATGCCGATGTATCGACTGTGAACAGCCAAAGCTTTTACGCTGTTTGGGATAACGGTGATGTGTCAGGCTCTAATGCAGCGCTAGAGCGTTCTGACTTAGTTGTTAGAAGCTTTTCAGGGGCAAGCGTAACCGGTGCTTCCACATTGCGCCGTACGGTTTCTGGCGTGACTATCGATTGGACTACTGACCATGGTTGGTACGTCGATTTGTTGCCTGGGGTGGCAAGTGGCGACGCAGCGGAGCGAGTGGTAGTAGAGCCCTTGTTAAGGCGAACTACCTTGTTTTTCAATACCATCGTCCCAGATGCAAGACCTTGTTCGGGTGGTGGTACGGGCTGGTTAATGTCACTCGATTATGCAAGTGGACTTGCTCCGGCAAGAGCGACGTTTGACGCCAATAATGATGGAACAATAGATAGTAGTGATCTGGGCTATGTGGGTGAAGAGGTGCTTGGAGGCTTGCCTTCCCAGTCAGGTATTCTGGGCAGCTTCCAGATTACCCCGTTAGGTGACGGTACGCTTGATAAGCGAGAGGTAGATGTAGGTAGCGCCGCCGGAGAAGGAAAGCTAGGTTGGCTGGAATTAACACCAGACGAGTAGATAACGACACAAATAAGATTAAGGAAACGATTATGAATCAAAAAGGCTTTAGCCTTATCGAACTGGTCATTGCAATCGCAATCATTGGTATTTTGGCGGCCGTTGCTGTTCCGGCCTATCAGGATAATGTCAAAAAAGGGCGCCGGGGTGATGCGCAAGCGGCTTTAATGGGGCTAGCGCAAGCGATGGAGAGAGTTTTTACTGAGAAGGGGAGTTATGCCTGGGCAAATGGAGATGCAACAGTGATTACTTCCTCAACACCCCCAAGTATTTTTGCCAGCGAAGCGCCCTTGGATGGTTCGACCAAGTTCTATGATTTGGTGGTGATCAGCGCAAATAGTTCTAGTTATGTAGTCAGGGCAATTCCCAAGAACGCACAGGCCGGTGACGGGGTGATCGAATTAAGCTCGACCGGCGAGCGCGGCTGGGATAGGGATAATAACGGCACCATTGCCGCGTCCGAGGCGTGTTGGGCGAAAGTGTGTTAAGGCTATGACCCTGATAGTGTGTCATAAACATGATATGTCAACACCCGAGGCAGATTCGGCAACCCCATTCTGGTTGCTGTCTTTGCCTAAGTAGGCTCGGCCCGCGACATTGAGAATAATGTTTCTCGCCAGTGTTGGCTCGTTGCTGTCGGGGCAGAGCGTAAACGTGCCGTTGTGGTAGTTGGTGATGCCCTCAGGAATAAATTGCAGTGACTTTTTGTTGCCAAAGGCACGCCACTTGATTCTGGTTTTTTGGGGGGCGAGGTTTATTGTGCGAAGAATCTGGTCGGCGCTATCGAGGTCTTTATTTTGATTGAGATCCTGATAGGCAACCAGTTTTGTAGCCCAAGGGCGACTGCATGACTGAGCATCCTGCGATGGGCATACGTACACTGACTCGCTTAGGGCTAAGGCTTGGGTTCGAGCAAAGAGGACAAAGCTCTGAACATCTCGCGCAGCTGAGTCGGCGCGCAGCTGTTCAACGAAGGAGAAGCTGGAAATCGAAAGCGAGACGAGTATTGAGGTGATTGCCAGCGCACTGAGCTGTTCAATCATGGTCATTCCGTGACTTGTTTGCATGATGTTTTCCTTTAATTACGATCCGTGTAATTAATTGGCAGCATAACAATTAGCATTTAGCGAAAATCGCGATGCTGTCTCATTAATGAGAAATGGTAGACGGTGAAGATGATACCTTGTCGCACCGTTTTGGAGGAGAAAAGCAATGAAATTGAAAGTGATAACATTAATGCTGCTGGTGTCATCCGTGGCGTTCGCCGATACCTACAAATGGACAGACGACAATGGCAAAACGCACTATAGCGACAAGCCAATGCACGAAGATGCAGTTAAGGTGAGTAGCCCAACATCAAAAGCGTCGAAGCCTGATGCGGATGCAACAGCGGATAGCACGCAAGAAAGTAGCACGGCAAAAGGAAATACGTCTACTAAGGAAAAACCCGCGCATCACTGTGCCAAGTCAGTATTGGTAGATTATGAAAGCCAAAAAGACGGCGATCCAAAGGCTAAATATAAGTGCCTGGAAAGTTAGGGTAGGCGTTTCGAACTTCAATCAATGTAAATACGACCAAATGGTCGCGCAACATAGGTAAAGCGCCGTGGCTAGAATAGCCGTGCGGCGCTTTAATCTGGAGACTTTTAATCAGTGTTAGCTGGCTTTTCTTCGAGCGAAGCCAAGGCCAACTAAGCCGAGACCTAGCAGAGCTAGCGTAGCCGGTTCTGAAACGCTAACGCTGGTTCCTCGGCCCCAAAGTTTTATGTTAGACAGACCGCCGCCTTTGCCTTGCACAACCTGATAGCTCCACGTACCCGAAGTCGAATTGTCGAGCATCAACCAGGCGAAATGGTCGGGGTCTCCACCGCCATTGCCAACGTGCATCGAAATAACCGCTTCACTATAGTTTAGCCAAAATGAGCTATCAATCTGCCAGTCGCCCGACAGGTCTGTTCCACCAAAGTTGTCGTCATCGTCAACAGTCACACTCAAGAATCCATTGGTACCAGCATCTGTCAGTTCGCCGACCTGATCCCATGTCGGTGAGCTGCCAAAGTAAGTGCCAATATCATCTGCTTGCAGGTTGCCAGCACCTAATTGACAGCTAGACGCGCTGCTGACGTCAGCCACCCGGTCATAATCGGGCAGCCCGCCGCAGGTTAAGGCAAATGAAGAGGGTGAGAATAGGCATATTCCCAAGGCTGCAATGCTAACTTTAAGTATGTTCATTGTTCTTCCTATATTACTGCTGAATAGGTTGGTTTTATGTTTTTTTATAACAAGCATATAACAGGCCAATAATGAAAAAATACGCAACTCCAAGGGTTTATGTTAGCAATAAAGTTGACGCACTTTACGATGTGTAAATTATATGGACACATGGTGTTCTGCATGAGTAATTTAGCTCGGCTTAAGGTATGCTTCGATTTTTTATGTTTGAGCGTTTCTTTGGAGCTGCGAAGTTGAAGGTGATTATTATCGGTGCCGGCGTGATGGGGATGATGCAGGCTAGAGAGCTAGCACTGCAGGGCGTCGAGGTTGTTTTGTTGGACAAAGGGCTGAGCGGTACCGAAGCCAGTTGGGCCGGTGGTGGTATCGTTTCTCCACTTTATCCGTGGCGCTACCCCGAAGCTGTTACGGCCTTGGCGAGCTGGTCGCAGGCTTATTATCCCAACTTGATACAAAGCCTAGAAGCAGAAAGCGATATCGACCCGGAATTAACTCGTCATGGCTTGATGATGCTAGATGTCGATGACTGGGAATGTGCCCTAGATTGGGCAGCGCAGAATCAGGCATGGTTAGAGCCTGTTGATCATGCCCAAATCTACAAGCTCGAACCGGGCTTGCGGGAAGGATGTATTGAAGCGCTGTGGATGTCGCAAGTCAGCAGCGTGCGTAACCCCCGCTTGCTCAAAGCCTTACGCGTCGTTATCGACAAGGACCCGCTAATCGAATTGCGTGAGGTGTCGCCAGTGGCAAATCTTCTTGCAAGTGATGGCGGCCATGCAAATGGCGTTAGGCTTGAAAGTGGTGAGCAGATACTTGGCGATAAAATCCTGTTTTGCAGTGGGGCATGGACCCCGCAATTCTTCCCCGAATTAGATATAAAGGTACTGCCGATAAAAGGGCAAATGGTGTTGTTTGATGCTGAGCCGGGATTGATAAACCGGGTTGTTCTAAGCCAAGGGAAGTATGTTATTCCGCGGCGGGATGGCAAAGTAGTGGCGGGAAGTACACTTGAAAACACCGGGTTTGATAAGTCCACCACACACGAGGCGCGGGAAGCACTTGCTGACATGGCGATTGACCTTTTCCCTGAATTGGCGGCCTACCCGATAGCGGGGCATTGGGCTGGCTTGCGACCGTCTTCTCCGTCAGGTATTCCCTATATCGGCCGGGTGCCGAACTATACAAACGTCTATATCAATGCGGGCCACTTCAGGAATGGCTTGGTTTTAGCGCCTGCTTCGGTGCGGCTGATGACGGAAACTCTTTGTGAACAAGCAACTAGCCTTGATATCTCCCCCTACGAGCCATCTTTACGAGTTAAAGTTGCCAACACACCCTAAGGCAAGCGGCCGAGACTGGGCCGCATTTCGGTTTAATCCATGTCTAGTTTTTTGAGTCGATAACGCAAGGCACGAAAACTGATACCCAGAATTTTAGCGGCGGCGGTACGGTTCCATTTGGTTGCATTGAGCGCGGTTTCGATCTCTGCCCGTTCTATTTCTTCAAGGTAGTCTTCCAATGATTGCTCTGGTCTACGTGGATTGAGAGTCAGCTCGGTGCTGTTTGCTGTGTGCAATGGCGTATCATGCGCGTCGCTCGGCCTGGTGTTCTCTGCACCAGTAGGCTTGGCCTCGACCGGCGAATCCAGCTGCAGGTCGTGTGTTTCAATCGCGTTGTTTTCACAGAGTGTAAACGCCCGTTCTATGATGTTTTCCAGCTCACGTACGTTGCCAGGGAAGTCATAGGCTTTGAGTGCTGCCATGGCCTCCTCAGAAATGCCTGCCGAAGCTATGCCACATTCTTTAGCAATGTCATTGAGGAAGCGTGTGGCCAACAAAGGAATGTCTTCTTTTCGCTCCTTAAGGCTTGGAACGTCTAGGCGAATGACATTAATTCGATAGAACAGGTCCTGACGAAATAGGCCGCCCTGTACTAATTGGTCAAGGTTTTTGTGTGTGGCGCTTAGAATCCGCACGTCGACCTTTTTTTCCTGTTGCGCTCCGACCGGTCGAATGGCTTTTTCTTGAATCGCCCGGAGTAGTTTAACCTGCATGCCTAGTGGTAAGTCGGCAACTTCATCCAAAAACAGCGTGCCGCCACTTGCGGCCTCAAAGAGTCCTATTTTGTCTTCGTGTGCGCCGCTGAAACTGCCTTTTTTGTGACCGAAGAACTCGCTTTCCATTAGCTCCGCTGGTATCGCTCCACAGTTTACAGGAGTAAAGGGATTGGCAGAGCGCGGCCCCTTAAGGTGGATCATTCTCGCTACCAGCTCTTTACCGCTGCCTGACTCTCCTGAGATGTAAACCGGTGCCTGGCTTCGGGCAAGTTTGCCGATTTG
>JBFJVR010000037.1:0-11575 GCA_041624095.1 Oleiphilaceae bacterium | reverse complement strand
CGTATTTGTCACCGACCCCTTTTCCTCTGCGCGTTCAGACAGCCCGCGCCTTAACCCAGCATGCTTGCACTCCGCTGCGGGCGTGACTGAAGGGCGAGCAAGCCCCAAACGACCGAGCATAGTGGCAGGGTTTTGGTTTTGCTTCTAGCTTCAGACTTCCA
This sequence comes from Oleiphilaceae bacterium, assembly GCA_041624095.1. Classification (GTDB taxonomy): domain Bacteria; phylum Pseudomonadota; class Gammaproteobacteria; order Pseudomonadales; family Oleiphilaceae; genus PZPK01. The sequence continues at coordinate 11,414 of JBFJVR010000037.1, read as the reverse complement.
GCTTCTAGCATTGAACTTCAGACTTCAAACTTCTCCCCCGACCATCACCCATCTAAGGGCCAGCCGCCAAAATGCTTCCACTTGTTAACTATTCGGCAAAACAATTCGGCAGTTTTTTCTGTATCGTACTTTGCGGAGTGGGCTTCATTGCCGTCAAAGTCGATGCCTGCGACTGCACAGGCTTTTGCGAGAACGGTTTGTCCGTAGGCGAGTGCGGCTAACGTGGTGGTATCAAAAGAGGAGAATGGGTGGAACGGGTTACGCTTGATACCTGTTCTGTCAGCGGCGGCAAATACGAAGCCGTGGTCAAATGAAGAGTTGTGGCCTACCAGAATTGCTCGCGTGCAGCCTGTGGCCTTGAGTTCTTTTCGGATAGGGGTAAAAATTTTGTCCAGCGCGAGTTTTTCGGGCTGGGCATTGCGGAACGGGCTGTTAGGGTCGATGCCTGTAAAGTCCAGTGCCGATTGTTCCAGGTTGGCTCCTTTAAAAGGTTCTACATTGCAGTGGATGGTTTCCTTCAGGTATAGATCGCCATCTTTTTTAGCACCTACAATAACGGCGGCGATTTCCAACAACGCGTCTGTGTTAGAGTTGAAACCGGCGGTCTCAACATCGACTACGACGGGTAAAAAACCTCTGAAGCGATTAGAAATGGCGTGGGAATTGCTTTTATCATTATGGTTCGGCACGGTTTATCCTTAGTTGGTCCGTCTGCGGCCGCAGTATAGCAAAGCAGATGGTATAACGAGAGCGACGATGGGGTAAAGGTTTGCCTTTGTTCGGGCAGTCAAATACGGGAAGCGTGTCATCAATTGCCGCTTTTGGGTTGGTAGCTCATCAGCAGCAGACGCTTCGAAGTGTCTTTCTCATGTCATACAGAATGAGAATGGCTTAGGTAGTAATCAGATTTCAGGTGAACATGAGTAAGCCGTATTTCAGCAACAGCACGCGCATAAGGGGTCGTTTAGCTTCCGCTTTGACTGGCGTTGTGGCATCAATGTTTATTATGACACTTATGCTGGTGAGTTCAGTTGTCGCTGCGAAGACTCTGGGTGCCAAGCTGGACCGAAGTCAGTGGTACCTGTCGTCCTCAATATTTGAGTGCAGCCTGATTCACGAGATTCCGCATTACGGAACGGGGATCTTTTTCCATGAAGCGGGCGAGACGCTGCGTTTTTACACCAATACCAATAATAATCCGATGAGGCCCGGTAAGGCCGCGTTAGTGATAGAAGCGTCGACTTGGAGCCCAGGAGCGCTTATTCAGGATCTGGGTTATGTGCCGGTGGTAGACAGTAACCGGCCGATAGAGGTCGCTCACCGCAAGGCGACGGTAATGATGGAGGGTTTGCTGGAGGGCATGGCCCCGACCTTTACCCGTAAAGCATGGTATAGCGATGAGTCGATCAGGTTGATGTTGAATAGTATTAACTTCCGTTCTGTCTACGACGATTATTTGTCCTGTGTTGCCTCCTTATTGCCGGTTAATTTCAGGCAGGTAGAGCGGACCCGAGTTCACTTTACAGTCGATAAAGCAGACCTTACTGAAGAAGATAAAAAGGGGCTGGACAAAGTGCTGCTGTATGTTGGCGCTGATAGTACTGTCACCGCAATTTACGTTGATGGCCATACCGATAACACGGGGCGCAGGATTTATAATCGCAGGCTGTCAAAAGCTAGAGCAGAAGCGGTCACTGAGTATCTGGTTGTAGGCGGCGTTCCCGCTGAGATGGTCCAAACACGTTACCATGGCGAACGTTATCCCGTGGTTAAAAACAGCTCCAAAAAGAACAAGGCTCTAAACCGTCGGACGACGGTACGTTTGGTCCGTGGCGACGGACCTGTTCTCCCTAGCGATGAAAACCCGGACGGTTAAGCCCCTGCAAGGCGGGTTAATCACAGTAAAAGTTATTCTAGCCGAGGCTTTCTTGTTGCTCAGGTTGTGTTCTACTCCCGTGAAGCTGTAAAATACCCGCCCTTTATTTTCCTCTTGTAACTATTTTTGCGCACTGGCGTAATTTTAGTGCGTCAATTGCTTGGAGCCGTAGAATGTCGAATGTAAACAAGGTCGTGTTAGCCTATTCCGGAGGGCTTGATACCTCTGTTATCGTTAAGTGGTTGCAGGAAACCTACAACTGCGAAGTCGTTACGTTTACAGCCGACTTGGGGCAGGGGGAGGAGGTTGAGCCTGCACGTGCCAAAGCAGAAGCTTTGGGCGTGAAGGAAATCTATATTGAAGACCTGCGGGAAGAATTTGTGAAAGACTATGTCTATCCGATGTTCCGTGCTAATACCATTTATGAAGGCGAGTATTTACTGGGCACGTCGATCGCTAGACCGCTGATCGCCAAGCGTTTGATCGATATCGCAAATGAGACCGGTGCCGATGCGATCTCCCATGGAGCGACCGGAAAGGGCAATGACCAGATTCGATTCGAGCTTGGTGGTTATGCGCTTAAACCCGGTGTGCGGGTGATAGCGCCTTGGCGTGAATGGGATTTGAATTCTCGAGAAAGTTTGTTGGCTTACTGCGATGAGCATGGTATTCAGGTCGAGAAGAAGAAGGGTAAGTCACCTTATTCAATGGATGCCAATTTGCTACATATTTCGTATGAAGGTGACATGCTTGAAGACCCATGGCAGGAGCCGGAAGAAGAAATGTGGCGCTGGTCAGTTTCACCCGAGAATGCGCCTGATAAGCCAAGCTATATCGAACTTACTTACGAAAAAGGCGACATTGTTGCTTTAAATGGTGAGGCTCTGAGCCCCGCAACAATTCTAGAGCGCCTGAACAAAATCGGTGGCGACAACGGTATCGGACGCTTGGATATAGTAGAAAACCGTTACGTAGGTATGAAGTCGCGCGGTTGTTATGAAACTCCCGGCGGCACCATTATGTTAAAGGCGCACCGTGCTATTGAGTCGATTACACTGGATAAAGAAGCGGCGCACTTGAAGGACAGCGTGATGCCTAAGTATGCCGAGCTGGTTTACAACGGCTATTGGTGGTCGCCAGAACGCAAAGCTTTGCAGGCCCTTATCGATGAAACCCAGCATTACGTAAATGGTGTGGTCAGGTTGAAGCTGTATAAAGGTAATGTGGTGGTCGTCGGAAGAAAATCAGACGACACCTTGTTTGACGAAAGCATAGCCACTTTCGAAGATGATGCGGGTGCTTATGATCAAAAAGACGCGGAAGGCTTTATTAAACTGAACGCCCTGCGCTTGCGCATTGCGGCAGGTAAAGGTCGTAATCAGGGTTAGGCGTTTTAGCTAAACACACACGGGGAAAACCAAAAGGCCGGATGACTATCCGGCCTTTTTTTTGGGGAAGGAGCTGTCGATAGGGTTGTCGGGCTTACCCCACCAGGGCTTCTGTTTCGTTTTCTGTTTCTGTTTCGATATCGATAAAGTCAGAGAGGTAGTCCCAAACAACGCGCCGCTGCATATTCGAGCTTGGAATAGCTTCGATCCCGCCCAACAGTTTAACCAGGTCGCTTCCTGTTTTAGAAAATCCGTGCACATAAAAACCGACGCTTTGCCCGCGAAGCGTGAAATCGTGGCAGACACGATGGACTTTGCGTTTATAAAGGAACTCGAATCCGACCACAAGATCCTGAGGCGAAGGTGAAATCATGCCTGCGTTAATGCAGTGCGATAACAGCCGTGTTTCGGTAAAAATATCATCAGACTCAAAGGGGTCAGATTTTGAACGGAAGATAAAAGGGTGACCGTTCTGGCCGATAAATGCGTAGTTAGCGACTTTTTTGAATGCAGTAATCTCCCAGACGTCGCAGTGAAACAAAAAGCTCAAGCTGCGCTTCGAAATTGAACTGGGGTGTTTGAGCTCGCACACCATCGCGCGCGCCCATAGGCTCTGCATGGTTTTGTTGCTGACGTCCTGAGCGTAGTTAAAGAAGATGCTGGCCCAGTCGGGGTCGACAGCTTTGACGCTGACCTTGTCACCGATAATGCTAGACACAATCGATAGAATGGCTTCTATATTGGTCTGACGCGCTGTTTCCAAATGGCGAACCCTGGAGTGGGTGCGTTCCGATATACTGGCAAATTGAACATCTGTCTCAACAAAAATAGCGTCGTCATCGGCATCTTCCGCGGTGTTTCCGGCGGCGACGTTGCGCACAACGGTTCCGTTTGAGCGATAGTAACCGCCCATGACTTGTGTGCAAAGTGCGACAAGTTTTGACCAGGTGCTGATGCGTTTATTATTAGTTGGTTTTCCGCTCGAGTAATGCAATTGTTCAATACTCCATTATTTTATGCTGTCGCATTCAAACAGCGTTATCTTTAACGGCAATGAAAACGTAAAATACCCGTTAAGGATGATTTCGGCTTAGCGCAATATAGGCATTCCATAGGGTTAACACAAGCTTGCGCGGTGTGGCGCAAAATAAATGTGAGGGCGGTCATAAAATGCCCATAAAAATAACAATTTGAATGCATTGGAAAAAGAATTTTGCTAGCTAAAATAATTAATAAACTCAGTGGTTTAGCCTTAAAAATCGTGTTGTTCACACTTTACTTTAAGTGCGCTTTGTAAGCGTATGCAATAGGTGATTATTTTGTTTTTGTTTAAGGTGCGACAGAAGTTTTTACCGGAGGTTTTACTCGCCCTTCGTTTTTTCAGTTGGGGCTGTTAAGGAAAGCTATGTTTCGTATTTATTCATCGAATTACACCGAAAACCTCGCTGCTGTTCTCGCCGAGTTGATGGGTTCCCAGCCCTTGGATGACCCCTTTGCGAAGGATCTTATTTTAGTGCAAAGCCATGGTATGGGCGTTTGGTTGCAGCAGCAGGTCTCGCAAAGCTTAGGTGTCGCTGCGATGATTGAGTCGACCATGCCCGCTGCGTTTATCTGGAATCTGGCGCAGCGCCTTTTACCTGAAGAGCATGTGGTCGCCCGATTTGAAAAAGCCAGCTTGCGCTGGGAAATATTTGAACGACTTCCCGAGAAGTTGTTGGCTCCCGAGTACAGCAGTTTAAAACAATATCTGCTTAACTCGGCCGGTCTTACCGAACGGACACAAGCCTCTGAGGAGCTGGCGCTGTATCAGTTGAGTGAGCGTATTGCCGACCTGTTTGATGCCTATCAGAATTACCGCCCTGACTGGATTGCAGCATGGGAGTCAGGTGAGTCAGTTTTGGTAATGGGAGAGGGCGGACGCAGCGCGGGCGCCGGCAGTGTTGAGATCGAAGCCTGGCAGGCTGATTTATGGCGCTCGGTTTATCCCGATATTAAAATGGAAGCGCGACGCCACAGGGCACGCCAGTTACAAAGCTTGGCTGCCTATCTTGACCAAAATTCACGGCTACCGCCCGATATCTCCATTCCTGAGCGGATTTTTGTATTTGGTCTGCCCGCGTTGCCTCCACAGTGGCTACCTTTGTTCGTGGCCTTGTCTCGCCACTGTGAGGTACACTTTTTGGCGCAGAACCCTTGCCGTTATTATTGGGGTGACATACTGACGGAGTCACAGGCATTGCGTCTGCAGCAGGACCTGGTCAGTAAAAACGTAAGCACGGAAACCGCGGCCGACACCTTTGTTGAGGCAAACCCCTTGCTGGCCTCTTGGGGGAAGCTGGGCCGTGATTATGTCTCGTTGTTGTTCCGTTACGACGACATTGACGGGGTATCGAGTTTCCCGTTCGACTTATACGAAACACCCACAGATTCTTGCGCACTGGGAGCCATTCAACTGGACTTGTTGAATCTCGAGGCAAAGGTCAGGCAGGTGGGCGATGAGGACAACAGCATTCGTTTTGCGCGCTGTCATAACCGCTTGCGCGAAGTAGAGGCCTTGCGTGACCACCTGTTAGGCTTGATTGATCAGCAGGATGATCTTGAAACGAGGGATATCGTAGTCATGGTGCCCGATGTTCAGGATTATGCGGCGCTGTTCGAAGCGGTTTTTTCACGACCAGTGAAAGACCAAAACGGACAAAATGCTTATCTACCTTTTGCGGTATCAGATCAGGCGCTGGGAGCTGAGACGCCAGTCATCGAAAGCTTTAAGTCGATATTGCAACTAAAAACGAATCGGGTGACGGCAAGTCAGCTTCTGGACTGGTTGGACATAGCGCCCCTGCGTGCGCGCTTCGAGCTGTCTGAGGACGACCTGAGCCAAATAAAACAATGGATCCATAGCTTGAATATACGGTGGGGCCTAGACGAAGCCCACCGGGATCAGGTCTTGGGGCTAGAGGGTAGTGGCGAAGGAAATACCTGGCTGCAAGCGTTGTCTCAGCTGGTACATGGGTACCTATATGGCGCCGATACCCTGTTGAATCTGGCGGGTCGTCAGGCTTTGGCTGTCGCTTGTTCGAGCAGCGAACAGCAGGTCTTGGCTGGCAAGGTGATGCGTCTGATCGACACCATTGAACAATGCCGCGATGCGCTGTGCGGCAATAAGACGGTCGATCTTTGGCTAATAGAGATTGCAAGGGTTTGGCGACTTTGGTTTGACCCAGAGTCGGTCGAGCCATCTGCCCTTAGTTTAGTCGACAAGTCTCTGTCGCAACTGGCAGAACAGGTTGCGCATGCTGACTTTAATGCTCAGCTCGACTTCGATATTGTGTTGCACGCCTTCAGCGCGTTATTGGATAAGGAAAGTGTCAGTCAGCGCTTTTTGGCCGGGAGTATTAACGTCTGCACCTTGATGCCGATGCGGAGTATTCCGTTTAAGGTGGTATGCATGTTGGGGATGAACGAGGGGCAGTACCCTCGTGTCGAGCAGCGTTTCAGCATCGACTTGTTAGCGCGCACGGAGTCCCGCCGGGGAGACCGTTCACGACGCGACGATGATCGTTACCTGTTTCTCGAAGCCCTGTGCAGCGCTAGAGAGCACTTGTATATCAGCTATTGTGGTTTTGATGAACAGGATAACTCGGAGCGTTTTCCCTCGGTGCTGGTCACGGAGTTGCGACATTATTGCGACAGGTTTTTCAGGCTCCAAGTCAACGGCGCTGCGGCGGAGGCGATGAGTTCTGAAGCATGGACAAGTACTCATCACTTGCAGCCCTTCGACCACGACTACTTTTTGGCTGGTTTGTCCAATCAAGGGCGCTGTACCCAGACCTACTCAAGTGACTGGATAGCCTTGCATGTTCCTGAGTCGGAAGAAAACGTTGGCTCCCCAGTGGCAGAACTAGCACCAGAAATTGTGGGTGGGGCGCAACTGGATTTACTTGCGCACGCTGAAGAAAGCGCAAGCGAAGAAGCGGTGCAGCGTCTCGACTTGAATGACTTCGTCAGAGCCTTGGTCCACCCGGTTAAGTGTTTCTACGAACATCAGTTGGGCCTTCGTTTTAGTGGCCTCGATGCGGGTCTTGAAGATGATGAACCGTTTGGTCTGAATGGCTTAGAGCAGTTTTCGATGAAGTCTGAAATTGCGGCTCAGTGGTTGCTTGCAGGCGGCAGCGAGGAAGCCCTAATCCAACGTTGGTCCTTATCAGGGCGTTTGCCAAGAGAGCCAGTTGGGCATTTGTTGGTCGATGGCCTGCGGGTTTCTATGGAGGATTTGAAAGAAGAGGTGCGCAGTCTGGATTGCGAAGAAGCCGAGTTGCGTATCGTTCATCAGAATATGCAGTTACAGGGGGGAGTGATCGTAAGCCACGGCGGCCTTATTAAAGGGGCTGTTGAAGTATACTTTGGTAAACGGCTCAGCGGGCGAGTGTTCAGTTCTTGGGTGCGTCATGTCGTATGGAATTATTGCCTGCATAGGGGAATAATTGCAGCGTCTGCCCAGGCTGCTGATTTGGCTACAACGACGATTTTGCTACCCGATGAACGCTTGGTATTACCTGCCTTAAGCGCATCCCAGAGCAGGGATTTCTTTGAGCAGCAAATGGTTCAATTTGTGCGCTTGCAGTCCGGGCAGGCGCCACCTGCATTTATGGCCAAAACCGCCGCCGCCCAGCTGTTTGACCAAGCCCAAGCTAAAGTCTCACTCGCTTATTGGGGTGGGCGTGTTGGGAATTATGAGGCGAGGGGCGATGTAGATGACCCATACTGGCAGCGGGCGATAAGCCAAGGCTCATTGCGGCATCTTGTCAGTGAAGCGCAATTACCCGAATTCAATGACTATGTTTTGAGTCGCCAAATTGCTTGTGTGTTTGATGGTATTGAGGTGACGAGCCGATGAAGGTGTTGTCTATCGAAGACTTCCCGCTTGATGGTCTTGCGCTAATAGAAGCAAGTGCAGGCACAGGTAAAACCTACGCTTTAGCTAATCTGTATTTACGCTATCTGCTAGAAGGCGGCTTGTCTGTTGATCAGATATTAGTTGTTACTTTTACTGAGGCGGCGACGCAAGAGCTGAAAGACCGGATACGCAATCGCATCAGCGAACTGATCGCCGTTTTTGACCGAGAAATGGCTAAGGACTGTGACAGCGGGGGCAGCGACGAGCCCAGCGGCGATGCCTTGTTAGTGCACCTGTATCAGCAAAGTAAAGCGCCGCAACAGGATCGCTTAAGCTTGCAGCTTGCCGAACGACAAATGGATTTAGCCGAGATTCATACCATTCACGGTTTTTGTCAGCGTTTGTTGGGTGAGTACGCCTTAGAAACAGGTGCTCCTTTAAATGCGACGCTAGTCCAGGATATGGGGCCGGTACTCGAAACCTTGGCTGCCGATTTTTGGCGTAAGCATGTACTCACGATGAGTGAGCAAGCGCTTGAATATCTGTTATCAATTTGGGCAGACCCATTACAGTTGTTACTCGCCATAAAACCGATTCTTCAGCGAGAGCCGCAAGTCCTGTTACCTCGTGTGGAGCCTAAGCAAACAGACGATGAAAAGGCTGATCAGGTTGGTGATAAGGACGGCAATGAAGCTGACCCTCTGCAGGTGTGGCAAGATCGTTTTAGCGAGTTTGGTTTGTGGGTGAAAGCGCTCAGGGAACGCACCTTACAGGATATCGAGGATGTTATCGCCCTCGTGGGCGCATCGGGACTCAAGGCCGTGAATAACAAGCTAAAGTGGTTGGAAGCGATTCGAGAATGGTGCCTAGCGCCGCTTAATCTAGCTGAATTTCCAAACACAAGCTCGAAACCGAATTTGTTTCTCTGCTTTTTGCCGCATGAACTCGAAAGCCAAACCAAAGCTAATTCAGAAACGCCTCATCACGCCTACTTTGATTTTCTACAGGTACATTTTGAACGACCACAGTTTGACCTTAAGGCTTTATTTGTAAGTGCCAGTTATCTGACTTTCAAGCGGGCTCTGGCAGCTCATAAAGCAGCCAGTGGTCAATTGGGGTTTGATGACCTTATTGGCTATGTAGCAAAGGCGCTGAAGGTTGGGAATTCGCTTCAACAGCAGCGCGTCGAGCGCTTTGCAGCCGCTGTCAGACAGCGATACAAGGCGGCGCTTATCGACGAGTTCCAGGATACCGATAAATCTCAGTACGAGATTTTTAGTCGCTTGTTTGGCGCCGAAGCCAAGGACGACAGTACCCGTCTGGTGTTAATTGGCGACCCAAAGCAGGCGATATACGGTTTTCGGGGGGGCGATATTGCGACGTACTTGAAAGCCAAGCGGGAGATCAAGTCTCACCCCCGTGGCGCGCTGTTTACCATGGGGACTAACTGGCGTTCTTCTCCGGCAATGGTCAAGGCGGTGAATTGCGTATTTTCCAATGTTGATACGCCATTTATGGAAGCGGATATTCCATTTCTGCCAGTTAGTGCCGCCAAAGAACAAAGCTCCGATACGCCCATTGCTGCTTTGGAAATAAGCCAACTTCAAGCAGCGGATTTAAAAAAAGAAGGGATGCAGGCTGCACTTTGCACTAACTGTGTGCAAAGCATCTGCGCTTTATTGGCCGGTGATGCAAGTGGTTTAAAGCCTGTAGCAAGTCACGAGATTGCCGTGTTGGTAAGATCCGCAAGCGAGGCCGAGTTAATCAAGCAGGGCTTGGCCGATGCAGGAGTGCGAGCCAGTTTTGAAGGGCGGGTTAGCATTTTTGCGAGTGTTGAAGCTCACGCAGTTTATCGTTTGATGCAGGCGGTAATGGAGCCCGGTAACGAACGGTTGATTCGCGCGTGCCTTGCCGAGCCTTTGTTTGCCTTTTCGGATGAAGCCTTTAGTGAAATGAACACTAATTCAGCGCGCTTAAGTGCGGTGCTACAGTGTTTTATATCCTTGTCGGAAACTTGGCATACACATGGCATCCTTGCGATGATAAGGCAGGCCCTGATAGAGCTGGAAGTGCTTAAACAATGGCGCAGGCAGCGCCTGCAAAACGCGGCTCATTCATGGGAACGCGCCTTGTCTAATGTAAACCAGTTGGCAGAGTTGCTGCAGTATCAGGCCGGACGTTGTCACGGTCACTATGCTTTGTTGCGCTGGTTTCACGAGCGTATCAGTACCGCTGAACCGGCAGATGATGAAACCCGTATTCGGCTCGAAAGTGACGATAAATTGGTGAGAATTGTCACCATCCACAAAAGCAAGGGGCTCGAGTACCCCTATGTGTTTATTCCCTTTCTTCTAAGTGCACGTGGGGCCGAAGAGGCTTGGTTCTACGATGAATCCGGCCGTTTGGGCTTGGACCTAGGCAAGTCAGAATCTACTTTGCGCGCTGCAGACCGGGAGCGTCTGGCTGAAGATGTACGCCTGTTATATGTTGCGTTAACACGTGCCAAATACGCCTGCTATGTCGGCACGGCGGCTTACCATAGTCAGCACCCTAAATCGCTTGGCGTAGGCAGAACTGCGTGGGGGCGTTTGCTCTATGGGGCTTCATTGGAGCAAAACGGCAAGGCCTTAAAGGTCGATGATGAAAACCTGTCGGGAGCACTTAATAGCTTAAGCACTGCTTCGCAGGGTGCGATCTCTGTACGCCAACTTTCGAGCGAAGATGTTTCAGGCCTTGCCGTCAATAAGTTGAATGCAGAACAAAGCGCTGAGCCGCAGTATAAAGCCTCAAACCGCGTCAATCTGAGTGTGAGAACGCTAAAGCGAACGCTTAACACTACGTGGAAAGTGCATAGTTTTACGGCGCTGATCAACGAGGACCAGCATTTAAGGAAAGGGCACGACCAAGGCCTTCATGCGGACTCCTTGCCGCTAAAAAGCTTTACCAAGCCAAATCTAAAGTTGCCGCATATTATGAACTTCCCGCGTGGCAGCCAAGCTGGGACGTTCCTGCATCACTTGTTTGAAGTGATTGAGTTAGATAGCGGTGTATTACGGCCAAATTTACGTGTTCAGTTTCAGAGTCTCGAAGAATATATCGCCAAACAATTGAAGCAGCAGCGTTTGTTACCAAACGAGCTGGTCCCCCAGTGGGCTGTGTATCTGGGGAATTGGTTAAAGCTTGTTTTGCGCCAACCTTTGGTGGCGGACTTTAGTTTATCCTTACTGAAAGAGCAGGATTACGTACCCGAGCT
>JBFJVR010000036.1:0-11605 GCA_041624095.1 Oleiphilaceae bacterium | reverse complement strand
GGCTTCGTCACCAAAGCCATCTATGACGGTTTTAATTGACCCGATAAGATACTGCCAAAAGCGTTTTAGTTCATCGTCCGAGTCATCAAGCGACAGCCAGCAGAAATCTTTTTCGTGGCTATGTAACCACTGAAGTACCAGCGTCGTTTTGCCATAGCCGGCAGGAGCACAGATGAGGGCCAGCTTACGTGCGCTTCGGGGATGAAGGCGCTCCAGTAGTCGAGAGCGCTCGACACTTTTTACGTTGTAGGACGGCGCAAGGAATTTTGTTTGCAGCAGCATCTGGCGGTTATTTCCGTTTTCAGAGCGGAGCGGAGGTCGCTCGGTTCAAGTTGTTGGTATCTTACCTTAAGTCGCATTATTTTTGGAGCAAGGTAAGAAAAAACGCTTTTTTGTGAGTCGCTTAGCGGCGTTAATTCAAGTACCGACTCAGCCTGTGCTTAAATAGCACGAGGTTCAGAAAAAGGCATACTTTATACCGATGACGAACAGTATTGTCGCGAGAATTGGCTGCAATATATGATTTGGCAGTTTTTTACTGAGCTTAGAGCCAAAATGTATGGCGGGTAGTGAGCCCAGCAGCAAACTGAAAAGTAACATAAAGTCGACATTGCCTAATTGCATGTGACCAAGGCCTGCGATCAGCGTCAGGGGGACAGCATGAGCGATGTCGGTACCGATAATAGTGACCGAATTGAGGCGCGGGTAGAGTAGCATCAGTACGGCAGCGCCAAAAGCGCCAGCGCCGACCGATGTTAGCGTGACACAGACACCCAGCATTACGCCCATCAGCGTGGTAAGCCTACCCTGGTGCTTTTTCAGGCGGTCGACATGATGAGCTTGAATACTATATGCACTGCTGAGATACGGTTTGGCGATAATCACGAGGGCCGTCAAAATCAGCATGACGCCTAAGGATGTTAGCAGTATGTGCTGGTAGCTTTCCGGCTCGCCAAATACGTTTTTCAATAGGTAGATGGTGGCCAGGGACGCGGGAATACTTCCCATTGAGAGTCGGAACACAATTTGCCAGTTGATGGTTTGTTGTCTGGCATGGGCAACGATGCCGCCGGCTTTTGTACCCGCGGCATAGATAAGATCGGTGCCAATCGCTATATGCGGCGGAAAATGAAACATGATCAGCAGTGGGGTCATAAGTGAACCTCCTCCCACTCCTGTGAGGCCGACTGCGAAGCCTACACCGGCTCCAGCAAGAATGTATTTTATCAGCTCAGCGAAAGGGAGAAATTCCATCAATATGGTCTACTATATAGTAACAACAACGAATGATAACTATGCGCCAAATGACTATAACGTATGAGGCTTATTCATTAAAAGAATATTTAATTATATTTTTATAGCTATATCGTTAGGCTAGGGTGGAGGTAAAATGAAATTACAACAACTCCGTTACATCTGGGAAGTGGCTCATCATGAGCTGAATGTTTCTGCAACCGCGCAAAGCCTCTACACCTCACAGCCAGGCATAAGTAAGCAGATACGCTTGTTGGAAGACGAGTTGGGCGTAGAGGTGTTTTCGAGAAGTGGAAAACACTTAACGCGTATCACGCCGGCAGGCGAATCCATTCTTAAAGTAGTTGGCGACATTCTTAACCAGGTTGAAAGCATTAAGAAAATAGCCCAAGAGTTCAACAATGAGCAAAAAGGCGACCTCTCTATTGCAACAACCCATACTCAGGCGCGCTATGTTCTGCCTAAGGTGATTAACCGCTTTATGGAAGCTTACCCGGATGTCTCACTGCACATGCATCAGGGTACACCTGCACAGATTTCAGAAATGGCATCTGACGGTACCGTAGATTTTGCAATTGCGACGGAAGCGTTGGAGTTTCATTCCGACCTGATTATGATGCCTTGCTATCGTTGGAATCGCCTCATCATCGTACCTAAGGGGCACCCTCTGGCGACGATTCAAGACCTCACGCTCGAACGTTTGGCTGAATTCCCGATTGTTACTTATATAAAGGGCTTTACGGGGCGGTCAAAGTTAGACGAAGCATTTGATGAAGCTGATTTGTCCCCCAATATCGTATTTACAGCTTCAGATGCGGATGTGATCAAGACTTACGTAAAACTTGGTTTGGGTGTGGGAATCGTCGCTTCTATGGCGTACGACCAGGAGCAGGATACCGACCTTGTCGCTATTCGTGCCGACAACTTGTTTGCACCCAGCACAACCAATATTGGTTTTCGTAAAGGCACCTTTATGAGGGGCTTTATGTACGACTTCCTGTTGAGATTTGCGCCGCATTTGACCAAAGACCTTGTTGATCAGGCTTACCACTGTCATCTTCACCGCTTGGATATGCAGGCGCTGTTCAAGGATATCCAATTGCCACGCTACTAAATTACCTGCCCGGTGGCAGGTAATATTAGCTCAGGCTGAGCCGGCTACTAGCGAGGGTCAGCCAGATGCAGGCCGCATTCTTTTTGTGTTTCTTCTTCCCACCACCAGCGTCCTTCACGCTCATGCTGGTTAGGCAATACGGCCCGGGTGCAGGGTTCGCAGCCAATACTGATAAAGCCTTTTTCGTGCAGCTCGTTGTACGGCACCTCTGATAGTCGAATGTAGTCCCAGACTTCTTTTGACGTCCAGTTTGCTAAAGGATTGAACTTGATTAACTTGCGTTCGTCGTTGGAGTTGCCATGATCAATCTCGATAACAGCGACATTGGCTCGCGTGCTCGGGCTCTGATCCTTCCGCTGACCGGATACCCACGCGTCGAGTGTCGCAAGTTTGCGTCTCAATGGTTCGACCTTCCGAATTCCACAGCATTCTTTGTGGCCGTCCTGATAAAAACTGAATAGACCTTTCTCCTTGACGAAGGCTTGAAGCGCTTCTGCATTGGGTGTCATTAATTCGATCGGGCGATCATAATGCGTTCGAACCTTGTCGATGAAGCGATAGGTCTCAGGGTGAAGACGCCCGGTATCCAGCGAAAAAATTTGCAGGTTTTCCGTCAAACGATGAGAAAGCTCAATCAAAGCGACGTCTTCTGCGCCGCTGAAGGAAATGGCAATGCTGTCGAAGTGGGCAAATGCAAATTTCAGAATTTCGCGAGGCGATTTCGTCGATAATTCTTCATTTAGCGCTGCGATGGCGTCGTCAGTTACTTCGTTCGGATTTGAAAAGTCGATACTCATGGTCGCTCGTTACCTTAATGCTCAGTCGTGGCAGCGATTCTAAAGAACATTTAGCATTATGCAAGGAACACTTAATTCGTTAGAATACCGCGGCGTTTAAGTAAGCATAATTTGGAGATCTTTGTGGAACTAGTTTGTCTTGATTTGGAAGGGGTGTTGATCCCGGAAATTTGGATTGCATTTGCTGAGAAAACGGGAATTGAGGCACTGAAAGCCACGACGAGAGATATTCCTGACTATGACGTATTGATGCAGCAGCGTTTGCGCATACTTGAAGAAAACGGCTATGGCTTGAATGAAATTCAAGAAGTTATTTCGACTTTGGATCCTATTCCGGGGGCGAAGGAATTTGTCGAGTGGTTAAATCCGCGTTTTCAGGTCATTATTTTGTCCGATACTTTCTATGAGTTCGGTATGCCTTTGATGGCGAAATTAGGTTTTCCAACCTTGTTTTGTCACAAACTAGAGGTTGATGAGAGCGGCAAAATAAGCAATTACCTGTTGCGCCAGAAAGACCCCAAGCGTCAATCGGTGAGAGCGTTTCAGCTGTTGAACTACCGGGTAATTGCTGCAGGTGACTCCTACAACGATACAACGATGCTCAAACAGGCAGAGGCCGGCATTTTGTTTAAGTCGCCACAGAACGTCATTGATGAGTTTCCTCAGTTTCCTGCAGTTCATAGCTATGAAGATCTTAAGCAAGAAATTTTAAAGGTGAGTACAACCTGTAATGCTTAATGGGTGTTTGAACATCATGTTCGTCAAAGAGGCGTTGCCTAATGAGTGAGTCAAAACAGCAGGGTGAAAGGATTCAAAAGGTATTAGCCCAGGCCGGTGTGGCTTCGAGACGAGAGGCTGAAGGCTGGATAGAAAAAGGCAGAGTTTCGGTTAATGGGCGCATCGCCAAATTGGGTGACCGTTTCAGTGAAGGAGATACACTGCTTTTAGACGGAAAAAAGCTTCAGCTGGGGCAGGGTAAGGATCAGGACTATCGAGTGATCGTTTACAGCAAGCCCGAAGGTGTGATTTGTTCCCGCTCAGACCCCGAGGGCCGGCCAACCGTATTTGAAAACCTGCCAAAACTGAAGAACCAGCGTTGGATTTCTGTAGGGCGTTTGGATGTCAATACCACCGGCCTTCTGATCCTCACTACAGATGGTGAGTTGGCGAATCGCTTGATGCACCCATCATATGAAATTGATCGGGAGTACGCTGTTCGCATTCATGGTGACGTAGATGATGCCATGTTGGAGCGCATGAAAGAAGGTGTATTGCTCGAAGACGGCGTCGCTAAATTTACTGATATTCATGAGTCAGGCGGCGAAGGTAAGAACCACTGGTTCCATGTTGTGCTGATGGAAGGCAAGAACCGCGAAGTCAGGCGCTTGTGGGAGTCTCAGGGTGTTCAGGTCAGCAGGCTTAAGCGCGTTCGCTATGGCTGTATCTTCTTGCCTAGCCGCCTGAAGGTTGGAGCGTGGGAAGAGTTAAACAACAAAGAAATAAATGAGCTTCGTTCACTTGTTGGTTTGCGTTCGATAAAGGTTAAAAAGCGCAGTGTACAGGCGCTTAAAGATGATGCGCGCAAGCGAAATCGCTCGCTTAACAGTGCTGCTCCACGAGCAACGAAAAGAAATTCCTTCAAGAAGCATTGAGAGCAATAATTGCTTGTAGGCTTAAATTTAAACGCCAGAACTTGGTCCGGGTATTGGAATTAGAGAGTTCGGCTTAAGCAAACAATTTTACGGGCAAAATTATTCTTAACTTCCCAAATGAAGCCGCTCATGCTTTGTGTATGTGCAGCAGGGAAGGCGCCAAGGAAGCCTAATCCCAAGAGGCAATTCCACTGAAGTTAGTTAAAGCGGATGTGTGCTACTGAGATTGTGGGTCTTTTGTAGGATTGAAATAAAAAAGGAGGTGTGAACACCTCCTGTAAAAGTTTTATTGTCCCGTATAGTTAGACGCTAAGTACTTTCCATTAATCGTATAGAAAACGTAAAGCGTTTGCCTTTCGGGATCTTTTATCGACATGTTCTCAAAAGTGACAACCCATTCAGGACCGTGTCCATATGACTTCTCTTCGACGGACTTCGAAGCCACACCTGACCATGAAGCATCAATCTTGCCGTTTTTAGCTAACTTTTGAATATGTTTTGTTGCTTTCTCAACAACTTGATTACTGGTTATGGGTCCGTTATGACTATTATGAGAGTGGCCGTGGCCTGGGCCTGCTAATGCAGTTTGGCCAAATACGAGCATCAAAACTAATAAAGTTGCTTTAATTAAGTAGTTCATAGTAAATCCTCTTCAAATTATTCCAGTTTCAATCGATAGAATCATGGGTTGATCTTGGTCTTTGATTTGCCTTCTCGATCTCCATTTTCTCATGCTCGTGTAAATGGTTATCGGCGCTGAAACCGAATTCATCTGGATGTGACTCGTGCAAATAACCATGCAATTGCTGTAACAGCAGTAGCGCGCCAAGCAACATTAGGAAAACATTTGCTGCGTTGCTAAAGTTTTTGAATGACTTGGTTTTTCGCCAACTAGCCAATAACGCTACCATTATCGCTAATGCGGCGATTTGACCAAGCTCGACACCCAGGTTGAAGGAAAGAATCTTTAGTACCAAACCTTCTTCTACAAGTGGAAGCATTTGTAATCGGGTCGATAGGCCAAAGCCGTGAATCAGACCAAATACAAATACCATCATCAGCAGATTTGGCGAGGTCATGTTTAAGTACTTTTTAAACCCGCCAAGGTTATCAAATGCTTTATAAATGACGGTTAACGCAATGACTGCATCAATCAGATAGTAATTGGCCTGGATATGATAAAGTGTCGCTAAAAGCAGCGTGATCGAATGTCCAATAGTGAAGGCAGTTACAAACTTTACGATGTCATTAAATCTAGTTAAAAAGAAAACAACACCGAAGAGAAATAGCAGATGGTCATAACCTGTGACCATGTGGCTGGTGCCCAATTCGACAAAATCCCAGTTAGTTGCCTCTAGTGCTTTTGCCTTGTCCGCTTCAGACATTCCATGGCCAAAAACAAAGCTACACATAAAATAGAAACCAACGGCGATAGTCCATCGGCATTTTTTAAATACTGACAACATTATTTACCTCAATAGTAAGCCCTAGCTTTCGCTAGTATAAGTTTATGATTTAAACGTGAGAGGTAATATTGTTGGAGGCGCTCTAGCTTGAACTTTAAAGAGGAAATGGAAGCTTCGATAGACAAAGGGGTTGTCAAAGTAACTTTCAGTGGCAGAAGGTCGTTTGCAGAAAGAAAAAAGTGAGCCAAGGATGGCCTGTGACTCTAGATCGCTGAAGCACTTCCCATACTTCACGATCCATTCTTGGCAAAGCTCAACTACCTTGCTAGCGTGATTCTGATGACCTGGTTCAAAAGCGTCGACATGGTGAGAGGCAATACTATGCGCATGGACTAATTGTGAATGCGAATGGCTATGTCCATCATGGTTATGACTTGAGGCTATGTGTATATGCGCGGATGCGGACTGCATTAAAAGAAATGCAACCGCTACAAAGAGATGCCAAATTTTGTTACTCATAACATTAAGCATGCGTCGGCCATAAAGCAGGTTTCGCAAAATTATAATTTAGGCATCGTTCCGATACCATCAATCATTTATGAATGGCGACATCACTACAACCATGAGCGCCCATATAGCGCTCTGAATTTTGTGCCTCCGGCAGTATTTTCAGCCAAGGCCGACTGATGGAAATCTCATCCGAATGAAGGGGTTTAAACTGGGGTGGAGGTCACTATTATTGATGAAAGTCGGAGCCGCATGGAATGTTTGCTTCGATGAAGTTGCAGCCACTTTGAGAAGATGTTCGAGCGCCATATTTCGGATTTTTTAAACCTAACTGAATAGGTCCGACCAGACATCAACTCCAATTCAAAACAGAACGGTCAAGTCCCAGTCGCTTCAACTTGTTAAGTGTTGGTTAGGCCTTTTAGTTAACTTAATTTGGCGAACTGAGTTTCGTCGCTGGTATCAAGGTGTTGATCAAGTTGTTCGCTCGAGATGACGAGGTTTCGTCCTTGCTGTTTAGCAGAGTAAAGGGCTTGGTCAGCACGGTTCTTGAATTGTTCCAGATTTTCTTGCTTGTTAAACGTTGCCGCTCCGAGGCTGATAGTCACCGGAATGATATTGCCGTTATAGCTAAATACATGCTCTTCGATTGATTTTCTGATTCTTTCTCCAATCTTGACTGCTTGCTCGGTGTTGGTGTCGTCCAGAATCATTAGAAACTCTTCTCCGCCATACCTGAAACATAAGTCGCTCTGACGTGCACAACGCTTTATTACGGCCGCGATCTCTTTTAAAACACGGTCACCTGCCAAGTGTCCAAAGGTATCGTTGACCTGCTTGAACTTATCAGCATCCAGCATCAGGATCGAAAGGGGAGTGCCGTGCCGCTGAGATAATTCTGCTTCTCTGTGCAGACTTGCATGCAATGCACGCTTGTTGCCGCAACCTGTCAGTTCATCCCGAAGTGCAGACTCGAGTGCAGCGTGGTACATGGCGGCGTTGCGTAGAGGAAATACCAGCGTGCTGGCGAGGCGTTCAATTATCGCCAGTTCTTCTTCCAAAAAACGTTTGCGTCTAGAAAACTTAATTGCGCCTAGCTGGTTGTCGTCGAGAGTCAGATTGTATTGGCAAGAGTGGCTGCCCGACTTGTCTCCAATTTTGATATCAAATAGCTGATCCGAGGTGAAACTGAACTGGTCGTATGACACTAAGGCGCGAACTTCTTCCGCGAACATATTGATAATGTCAGAGGTGTTCAGCGTCGTCTGAAGGCGGCGAGTGAGGCGCGAGATGACGTCGTTGTTATCCGATATTTGGCGCTCAAGATCTTTATAGGTCGAGACGATCTTGGCCTTGTTAAAATCAATTGTTTGAGCGTTTTTGTCGTTGATGCTCATTTTGCTTGCTCCAAATATCGCGTAATTAAACTCAGGTTTTAGCCCTGCTTGGTGTTAATAAAGCGAGTTTCGTGCCACTTGATTAAAAGCTAATAAATACAGTGGGATAATGCTTGTCTTGGTGACAAGCATTACTTGCGAAGATGGAATATTGACTGGCTTTCAGGTCGCTTACGGCAAGTTTGTGCCAAAAATATGGCGCGCCGGCCTACTTATTAGGTGGTGCCGTGTAATTGTTTTGCGGTCTTGTGCGTAAATTGGCTTATTCAAGCGTGCTTTTGTCTTCACTGCTATGGATAAAATGAGCGACACTAGTGATAATGGCGAAAATAAAAGGTCTGCCAGAAAAGGCCATCTTAGCTTTTTGGCAGCGTGTATGTAGTTAAGTGATCTGCGCTTTGATAAGCCTTACCGAGAGATATTCATGCGTTTAAAGTCTATAAAATTGGCTGGTTTTAAGTCATTTGTTGACGCTACCACGGTTCCCTTTCCGACAAATATGACAGCGATCGTAGGGCCAAATGGCTGTGGAAAGTCGAATATCATAGACGCCGTTAGATGGGTGATGGGAGAAAGCTCCGCGAAGAATTTGCGTGGGGAGTCCATGACCGATGTTATTTTCAATGGTTCCACGGGGCGCCAGCCCGTCGGGCAGGCTTCGATCGAACTGTTGTTTGACAATACAGAGGGCAAGTTGAGCGGCGAACACGCGGCCTTCAGTGAAATTTCTATTAAGCGTAAAGTGACTAGAGAAGGGCTATCTCAATACTACCTGAACGGAACCAAGTGCCGTCGGCGAGATGTCACGGATATCTTTCTCGGGACAGGTATGGGGCCACGCAGCTACGCGATTATCGAGCAAGGCATGATCGCTAAGCTGATTGAGTCAAAGCCCGAAGAGTTGCGTGTTTATCTTGAAGAAGCCGCGGGAATTTCCAAATATAAGGAGCGTAGGCGAGAAACTGAAAACAGAATGCGGCGTACGCAGGAAAACCTGGATCGTTTATCGGACATTCGTGAAGAGCTGGGGCGGCAGCTCGCTCACCTCAAACGACAGGCCGCGGCAGCCGAACGTTATGGGGAGTTGAAAAAGCAGGAGCGCTTGTCCCGCGCGAAGCTTAATACACTGCAGTGGCGAAGTTTAAACGAGTCCAGTGGGGAGCTGAAAAGCTCAATAAGCGAGTTAGAGCTTGCTATCGAAAAAGCGGTAGTCGAGAAAACCTCTAACCAAAGTATGATTGAGTCTGCCAGGTTAGAGCTTGAGGATAGGCAGGCTGCGTTTAACAAAGTTCAGGCTAAGTACTACGAAACGGGTGCTGAGGTTGCCAAAGTAGAGCAGCAGTTAAAATTCCAGCAACAACGTCTAGAGCAACAAACCCGCGAACGTGCCCAGCTAGAGAGTGAAGAGCAAACCAGTCGCGCGCGTTTGGAGCAGGATAGCAAGCAGTTGGAAGATATCGAATTGCAGATAGAAGACCTGGAACCACAGGTGGAAGAAGCGGTGGAGCAGTCGGAACAATGTCTTGATTCACTTGCAGCGGTAGAAGCACAAATGCGCCAGTGGCAGGATGATTGGGATAAGTTTAATGAAGTTAGTTCCAGTACGCGTCAACAGGCAGAATTAGAGCAGAAAACAATTCAGCAAAGTGAACAGACGCTGAGGCAATTTTCTGACCGCAAGGAAAAGCTGGAAAACGAGTTGTTGGAGCTACGTTCGCAGCTGGCGGTTTCTGTCGATGGCGAACTCGACGGCGAAATCGCACTGCTGCAGTCGGAGCAGGAAGATCTCCAGCATCGTTCTGATGAGCTTGCGCTTCATATCGATACGGCGAATGGGCGGTTGGAAGAGCAACGGCAGAAACGAGACCAACTTAGTTCGGAGCATGCCGAGAAAAAGGCAATACTAGCCTCTTTATGTACCTTACAGGCTGCCTCCAAAGGACGAGACAATAAAGACGAAGAAAGCTGGCTTCGGCAACAAGGTATTGAACAACCTAAGCGTATTATGGATGCCTTGCAGGTTGAAGGCGGCTGGGAGCTGGCCGTCGAGCACGTGCTGGAGCACTGGATGCAGGGCGTGCTAGTTAGCGAAGAAATGCCGCTTGAAGCCGAAGGGCAAGGGCTTAGCCGGCCCTTGGCCCTGGCGCTGGATACGCCTTCGGTGAATATCGGGCCAATCGCGGGGACGCTTGGTGCAAAGGTCAGGGGTGTCCCGGCTTTGCTTCCGGTACTTAATCTGGTTCGTGTTGCTGAGCATCCTCAGGCCGCGCGGATGATGCGAGCGTCACTTCAGGAGGGCGAAACTGTTATTTGCCCCGGCGGACAATGGTATGGCGCTGCTTGGTTGAGGCTATTCCAAGTGGAAGATCATGCCGGGGGATATGTCGCTAGACGCGAGGAAATCACTAGGTTAGAGGCACGTTTACCTGAGCTTGAGCTTCAGCTCGAGGCCCTGAGCGAGGAGCTTGAGACTAGCAAAGCAGAGATCAAGGAAAATGAACTTGGCTTAAAGGAACTGAATAGGCACGTCATGCGAGTGAGCAAAACCTTGGCAGACTTGTCAGCGCGCAAGAGTGCGGGGCAGGCGCGTCAGGAGCAGTTAGAACTGCGTCTGCGTCGCAGCCAGGACGAGCTTGAAGAAATTGCCTTAAATTCGCTTAGCGAAGAGGAGCGCTTGTTGCTTGCTCGCGAGGCGTGGCAGGAGGCGATGTCACAGCTGGATGGCCAAACGGACGAGCGAGATTCAAAGCTGGCTCGCCGGGAGGGTTTACAAAAGGAGTTGGAAGCAGTACGCCAACAAACCAGGCAGTTACAAAATAACGCCCATGCACTTCAAATGCAGATGCAGCAACTGCATAATCAGCGTAATTTGTTGCTTCAGTCTGTTGCCAGGCTGGAAGAGGGTTTGTCCCGCATTGCGGGCAGAATAGAAGCGATGGAGCAGGCCTCTGTCGATGATGAAGCTATTGCCGAGCTCGACCTGACACTAGAGGGTTTATTGGAGTCACGCTTGGTGGACGAAGAGCGTCTCACCGAAGCGAGAATAGAAATGGAGGCTGTTTCGGTTGCTCTCAGGGATGCGGAGTCCGTGAGGTCCAATAAAGAGCTGCAGGTTCAGGAGTTTCGATCCAGGTTAGAGTCTTTGCGGATGGAAAACCAAGCGGCGGAAATGAGCATGCAAGCTTTGGTTGATGATATACAAGCAGACGACTACGTGGTCGATGACTTGCTGCAGGCCCTTGAAGAAACTGCGACTGTCACCTCGCTTAGCGAGGAGATAAGCGTTCTGGAAGCCAAAGTGCAGCGACTGGGCCCTATTAATCTGGCAGCAATCGAGGAGTTTGAAGTTCAGAATGAAAGAAAGCGCTATTTGGACGAGCAGGATCTTGATCTAACAGAAGCACTCGAGACTCTTCAGGGGGCGATCAAGAAAATTGACAAAGAGACCCGGGTTCGTTTCAAAGAGACCTACGATAAG
>JBFJVR010000035.1:0-11657 GCA_041624095.1 Oleiphilaceae bacterium | reverse complement strand
CGATTATGACTTTTAGGGCGCGCAATTTTATGCGATCAATGCCTATGATGCAAGGTTAATTATCAACCAACTGTCAGCTTGACAGATTCTCTGACTAACCCTAGCATTGCCAACCGGAACAACTGCACCTGTTACAGCACACACGCCAGCCCGATCCGCAAACACACCAAGATGTAAAAACATGCAAGCTAAAGAGATTTACCAGGTTGTCGCAAAGGATTTCGAAGACGTTAACCAACTGATATCCAGCCAACTAAGCTCAGATGTCCCTCTAGTCGAGAAAATAGCCCAATACATTGTAGAGAGCGGTGGCAAACGCATGCGCCCACTATTGGTACTGCTCACAACCGGCGCACTTGGTTATCGCGGCAGCGATCATATAAAACTTGCGACTATCATCGAGTTTCTTCATACCGCCACCTTATTGCATGATGATGTCGTCGACACCTCTGATTTAAGACGCGGCAAAGCCACCGCCAATGCCCGCTGGGGGAATGCACCAAGCGTATTAGTTGGCGACTTCCTCTATTCACGAGCGTTTCAGTTAATGGTTAGCATGGAGAGCATGCCCATTATGAACATCTTGGCCAATGCAACAAACGTGATTGCGGAAGGCGAAGTATTTCAGCTTATGAACTGCAAAAACCCGGATATCGGTGAAGACGCCTATTTTGAAGTCATCAAGAACAAAACGGCAATGTTGTTTGAAGCAGCATCTCACTCTGCCAGCCATTTGGCGCAAGCGGACGCTGACACCTGTGAGGCGCTGAGCCGATTTGGCCTCGAAGTCGGGCTTGCTTTTCAACTGGTTGACGACATGCTCGATTATGTCGGCGATGCCGAAACCATGGGCAAGAATGTAGGTGATGACCTCGCCGAAGGGAAACCAACACTGCCACTTATTTATACCATGAAAAACGGCACTGAAAGTGACCGAACCCTGATCCGAAAAGCCATTCGCAGCGGTGATGCCAGCCACCTTGACGACATTTGCGAGGCCGTGAAGCGCAGCGGGGCACTCGAGTACACACAACTGAAAGCTAACGAGAGCCACCAAAAGGCTTGCCAGAGTTTGGCAGAGATACCCGACTCCACCTTTAAAGACGCCCTACTGGGCCTAGCCCATCTCGCTGTCGATCGCGATAAATAGTGGCCAATATCAAGCCGGGGCACGTATACTTAGCGACAAGACTGCGGTACCTCAATCACGCCCGTATCGCAACGCACCTTTAAGTCGCCGTAAGAGTTTTCTGCATGCAACAGCTAACCGAGCTAGATTCTTCATTTTTAGTCCTCGAGAACGAACGCAGTCCGCTGCATGTTGGAGGCGTGTTTGTTTTCAAGAAAAGCCGAGCGCGCTCCAAATTCAACTTCAACCGCTTTCGCGATATTCTCGCAAGCAAGCTTGATAACGAGCCATTCTTCAGGGAACGCCTGGTCGAGCCGCCACTCAATTTAGATTTACCGGTCTGGTCGGATGACCCGGTATTTGATCTCGACCATCATGTTAGCTATGTCTCATTGAACGACATGCCCTCGCCCTGCACATTAATGGAACTAGCCAGCGAAATATATGGCACGTCACTTGATAGAAGCCGGCCGCTTTGGCATGCCACCTATATTGACGGTCTGGAAAACGAAAGCGCCTATGGAAAATCGCACTTTGCGCTTGTACTTAAGGTACATATCACAGCCATCGACGGTATAACGGGCGAAGACCTGTTAAGCCAGCTCCTGCACGTCAGCCCCGAAATTAGCGAACTGGAACAACAACCAGCCTGGACCCCGGAACCTCTTCCTAACAGCGTCAACTGGCTCGGTTCTGCCTATAGCAATGTCCTAAACATTCCGACCAAACTAACGCATCTGGTTAAGGATACAGCAGCTTCCGCCTTTTACTCTCTACTGTATGACCGACTAGCAAAACTGGATTTGCCCGTGTCGTTAATGAGTGTTCCCGCCACCCCCATTAATCAGGAAATATCTAGTAAAAGGGTGATCGACAATGTAGAAATTCCGGTATCGGCGATACGCGAAATTAAACAAGCACTCCCTAACGTCACCACCAACGATGTACTTATGGGAATTTGCGCTGAAGCGCTAAGCCAGTTTTTAAAAGACAACCAATCCAAGCCAAAGGTTTCGCTGATCGCCCTCGCGCCAATCTCGGTTCGCTCAACAAGCCTCGACGTAAAAACAGGTAATCAAATTACCGCGGCCCTGTTTTCACTCGCAACAACCGAGCCGGACCCTATAAAACGGATTGAACTTATCCATGAAAACGCCCAATCCTCGAACCATTATGATGCCGCAATATCGGCATCCAGACTAACCGAGCTGGTTCCCTCGTGCGTAGCGGGTATCTCTGCGCGAGTCTATTCCGAGTTTTTACTCGCGCAGAAATACAAGCCGATGTTCAATCTTCCGATTACGAACATTCCTGGCCCACAGTTCCCGCTTTATTTTGAAGACAATGAGCTCACTCAGTACGTTAGCGCGGGCCCACTATTTGATGGCATCGGCATGAGTCTGACCATTGTCAGCTACAATGGCGTTTACAGCCTGACGGCAAACTACTGCCCCGACTTGTTCGACACAACAACCCACTTTTCGAATTATATTTCAGACGCGTTGAGAAAGGTCGGTCAACAGCGCTCGAATAACGCCCCACTTTCGGAGGACAGCCTTCACAGCAAATCTACCAACCAAAATGGCATTATCGAAGATGTCGTCGGATTGGTTAATAACCTGTTTTCTTTTGTCGGGAAAAAGACCGAAAGCCAAAAAACTGAGAACCAAGATAGCTAAGCACCGGTTTTAGCCGGCTACAACAAATAAGGCCCGCTTACCGCAGGCCAAAATTCTGATGTTAAAAGCGCGTCGCCAAGGTCTATTTAAACGCCCATTTCAAGAACGCCTTCTTTTCGTCAGCACTCGCTGACTCCCACAACACCTTTAGAGCGTCGATGGTCGGCAAACTTGTGGTCGGCGCCGTATTAGGTGAGGCCGTGGTCATCGCCATGGTCGCTGGAACCGACGACGAAACAGGTACAGCGGCCGCTGGCGCTGTCACCGGAACATTCACTAGGTCAACCTCCTGAACTTGCTCCGCAGTATAGGCAGTAGCAACACCTAGCTCCTTACCCTTTTGGTTAACTATTCGCGCAGAAAAGTTCTCGGCCAGACTTCTCGCCTCTCGAATATTGTCCGCTTGGGGGTATTCAAAAACTAGCCTATCACCGGCAGCAGCCGTTATCGCAACCTGCATCGGTGGAGATTCGATTTCAACCGCTCTTGGTGCATCCTCGTCTTTACGCGGCCCATTGGACCAGACACTGCGATACTGGAACACGACCTTGTTGGCGCCGGGCAGCAGCCCATAGTCAACTTCAATATTACTTAACAAATATTTGGGGACCGACTTCCCGTTGACAGACAAGAGAGTAACATTCTCACCCGCAGTCAACACTGCCAACTGTTGCGGAGGCACAGCATCACCCTCATAGGTTTTGACGATTTTTCCTCCACCGCATGCCGTTAGCAACACCAACGAAGTAAGCAAAGTGAGTCGCAAAATACTAGAAATAAAGTTCATTTAGTCTTCCTTAATTGTTTTAGGCAAATAACTTACGTCCGGGCCAAGCCAACACAAGAAACAAAGCCGGACTCAAACCATACCGCCAAGCCAGAACAGGCAATACTATACAAGCGCAAGCAAGGCCCATTGGCGGCTGTAAAAATTGAATTATTCTGATTTTAATGTACAGTTAAACTCATCTTTCCATATTTAATTAAAAATAAAAACAATATTTTCGGGAGCTGCAAATGATCAACATCGACCCAAGAAGCGGAGAGCAAGGCGAAATTCCTTTTCGCAGTGACCGTTTTTTTTGCGTTGGCCATAAGTGGTACTTTTCGACACGAGAAGGCTTTGACAGCGGCCCCTATGCAAACAAAGAGCGCGCTGAAAGCAGTCTGGAGCGTTTTCTGGATGTCGTGAGCAAGCTACCACAAATACATTGAACAATAGCACTCCGCATCGAGACTTCAGAGCAGATAACTAACCAGCTGCAGCACTGCGCAGGCATACACTCCTGCTAGCACGTCATCCAGCATAATGCCTAATCCACCCGTAAGCTTAGCATCAAGCCACGCAATCGGTTGGGGCTTCCAAATATCAAATAACCTGAACAGCGCAAAACCCAGCACGATCCATGGCCACCCCTGCGGCGCCGCAAACATGGTGATCCAAAAACCGACGAACTCGTCCCAAACGATGCCTCCATGATCGTGCACACCCAAGGCTTCTGAAGCCTTGCCACACAGCCAAACACCAAGCAAGAACGCCAACACAATGAGCCCGGCAAACATTGCTAGCGACAAATTCTGCATCGGCAGATATAACACCACAGCCACGAGGGTTCCCGCAGTGCCCGGCGCCTTGGGCGCACAGCCGCTGCCAAAGCCAAACGCGGCAAAGTGCGCAGGGTGCTTTAAAAAACCTTTAGGGAGCGCTGCTGAAATGGCGATATCCTCCTTGCGGGGTAGCAATCGCACGTCCACCCCGAGCAATGTGTACACCGCTTCCCTGTGCAACCGCCCCTATGACATGAATAGGCAGGGAAGATTCGCGTGCCGTCAGCTGAGCTAATTTGTCTGACGAAATACTGAACAACAACTCATAATCGTCGCCGGCCTCAATGGCAAACGACTTCGCGTCTTCGCCAAGCTCTTCGACTAACGCCGCACTAACGGGGACATGGTCTAACTCAATATGTAAGGCACAACCTGAAGCAGCAGCGATATGGGCAGCATCCGCGACCAGACCATCCGACACATCGATGCACGATGTGGCGAGCCCAGCCAAAGCCAGGCCCAAGTCAATTCTTGGCTCAGGTTGATGATAAGCTTGTAATAAATCGCTTCCTACCCCGTCGGACGCTGAGCACGCTAAATACCGCAAAGCGGCTCCGGCATCGCCGATCTCACCAGACAAACAGAGTAAATCACCCGGCTCTGCGCCCGCCCGCGTTAAGATCTTGGACTTCTCAACCCAGCCATGCACTTGCAAGGTAATAGACAAAGGCCCTCGCGTCGTATCCCCCCCCACTAGCTGCACACTATAACGCGCGGCCAAGAGAGACAAGCGCTGAGCAAAACCGGACAACCAGTCGGTATCGGCCTCAGGTAAAGTCAAGGCTAGCGAAAAGTGGGAGGGTCTGGCCCCCATCGCGGCCAAATCACTGAACGCCGCACCAAACACCCGGCTAGCTAAATGATCAGGCGCATAACCCTGAGGAA
Source organism: Oleiphilaceae bacterium (assembly GCA_041624095.1). Classification (GTDB taxonomy): domain Bacteria; phylum Pseudomonadota; class Gammaproteobacteria; order Pseudomonadales; family Oleiphilaceae; genus PZPK01. Next base: position 6,356 of record JBFJVR010000035.1, on the reverse strand, counting down.
AGTGCACACCCTCCACCATAGTATCTATTGAGCAAGCCAGAGACATGCCAGGAGGACAATCTATCACCGCACAGTCATCACCGACACCCATAACACACTCAGAAACCGCAACGCCAACTTGCGAAAAGTAGGCTGCGATCACAGCAAATTCAGATAGCGAGGCGGGCATCGGCGCGGCAGTCCAAAGCTAAGATGTTTTTCCGCGCGTTTCAACAGCCCGGAGCCGCAAACTGAGCTTATCGAGAATGCCGTTGATGTACTTGTGCCCATCAGTCCCGCCGAATTGCTTCGCAAGCTCGACCGCTTCGTTAATGACAACACGATAGGGTACATCGATGCGCTGAACAAATTCGTAAACACCGATACGGAGTAGACAGATCTCGATGGGATCAACTTCGCTCAAAGGCCGATCCAGAAAAGGCTCAATATGGCCATCGAGCTCACCAAGTTGCTGAGGAATACCTCTGAACAATTCCGAAAAATAGGCACCGTCGACCTTTTCGAAGTCGTTGTCGGTGCGAAACTCGGCTTCTATCTGCGCTAAACTTGCTTGCGAAATGTGCCATTGGTACAAAGCCTGTAAAACCAGTTTACGTGCTTTTTTACGCTGCGAAGTGGTTGGCGCTTTCGCTGGAGAACCATGGGTATCTGTCACTTAAATACCCGCACTCTTGAATAATTGAAGCATTTCAAGCGCTGACATCGCTGCTTCGGCGCCCTTGTTACCGGCCTTTGTGCCCGAACGTTCAATGGCTTGCTCGATAGAGTCCACCGTCAACACGCCAAACGCAACCGGCATACTGTATTCCAAGGACAAACTTCCCAAACCCTTGGTACACTCACCCGCCACATATTCAAAATGGGGCGTACCACCACGAATAACCGCACCCAAGGCCACGATCGCATCGTACTTTTTGCTTGCCGCCACACGCTTGACCGCCAATGGAATTTCAAATGCGCCAGGTACCCGGTAAATTTCGATATCGGACTCAGCAATCCCCTGTCGCACCAGCGCGTCGATCGCCCCATCCAAGAGGCTTTCGACCACAAAACTATTGAATCGACCAACGACTAAGGCAAACTTCCCAGAAACTTGTTTGAAGTCACCTTCATAGGTTTTTAGCTTGTACATATTAAATTCGCTCTCTTATATTGCTGATTATATTAGTCGTTCTCTTGGCCAAAAGGCAGGAACTCAACTACTTCCAAGTCGAAACCTGAAAGCGCAGAAAATTTCATTGGCGGGTTCAATAAACGCATTTTGGTCACCCCGAGATCCCGCAGTATCTGCGAACCCGTGCCTACGGTCAAATAAGCGCCGGCACCTGTCGAGGCCGCAACTGGCCGGGAGTTAAAGTACTCCTCCAGCCGCTGTTCAAGGCTTGGCTCATCCCCACCGCCCAACACCACCAGGACTCCCGCCCCTTCTTGCGCAATACGCTCCAGCGATCGCTGCACCGACCAGCTTTGGGAACCTGATTTTTTTAGCGCAAGCGTATCACGAAGTATATCCGGCGACTGCACTCGCACCACCGGTGCCTCCTGAGCCGAGATATCACCGCGCACGAACGCCATATGAAGGTGTTCCTGCAAGGTATCCTTATAGGTTATCAGTTCAAACTCACCGTATTCGGTATCCACCATGTGCTGTTGCTGACGCTCAACCGTCTGCTCATTCAAGGCACGATAATGAATCATATCTGCTATGGTGCCGATTTTTAGCCCATGCTCCCTGGCAAACACTTCCAGATCAGGGCGACGCGCCATGGTTCCATCTTCATTCATGATTTCAACAATCACCGCTGCAGGCTCGAAACCTGCCATACGCGCAAGATCACAACCCGCTTCTGTATGCCCTGCTCGGCTTAAAACACCACCCGGCTGCGCCGCAATCGGGAAGACATGCCCCGGCTGAACGATATCCTCAGGCTTGGTATGGCGCCCTACCGCAACGCGGATAGTATGCGCCCGATCAGCTGCCGAAATACCCGTTGTCACCCCCTGAGCAGCCTCAATAGATACGGTAAAGTTGGTATGAAATTGCGCATGATTTGCTTGTACCATCGGATTCAAACCCAGATACTCGCAACGCTCTCTCGTCAGAGTTAGACAAATAAGACCACGGGCATGTTTCGCCATAAAGTTGATATCTTCCGGTCGAACCTGCTCTGCGGCAATCACAATATCACCTTCATTCTCCCGGTCTTCATCATCCATCAGGATGACCATTTTGCCCTGGCGAATATCTTCTACCAACTCTTCAACCGTATTAAGCTCCATTGAGCCTCCATTTACCTGAAATAAATCGCGCGCTCACTTAGAACGCAAACCTGTAAAACCATACTCGTGTAAAAATGTTTTGCTGATACTTCGCTTTGACTCGCTGTGCTCTGGCTGCCCCCCAAAGCCGAGAAGACGCTCAGCGTAACGCGCCATCAAATCGACTTCAATATGCACTCGGCTTCCCTGCTTATAGCCCGGAAAGATGGTGTGACCCAAGGTATGGGGCACAACGTTCAGGCAAAACCTATCCGCGTCGATAGAGGTGACCGTCAAACTGACACCGTCAATGGTAATTGAACCTTTCGGAGCAATATAACGTGCGAGCTCTGTTGGAAAGCTCAATTCGTATCGGCTCGAACGACCGTCGGCACTAATGCTCTCAATAGACGCCACTCCGTCAACATGGCCACTCACCAAATGCCCACCAAGAGGTGTCGCCAAGGTTAGGGCTTTTTCCAAGTTGACTGCTGTGCCCGACTGCCAGGAAGCAATCTGGGTATTGTTCATGGTTTCGATTGATACGTCGGCACAAAACCCCTGTGTAGCAAGCTGGGTTACCGTCAGGCATACGCCATTTACAGCAATACTATCGCCAAGCGCAACGTCCGCCATACTTAAGTTTCCGGCATCAATTACCAACGATAGATCATGAGCTTTGCGCTCAATTCGACTGATTCGACCTTGAGCAGTCACAATTCCGGTAAACATTATTTCTCACCTATGTTTTTAGCAGAGCGATTCACATAGCGTAAGCGCAAATCATCCCCCACCATTACCGTTTCGGCCAAACAAAGGGCAACAGAATCGGACATTTCTTCAAACGGTAACACCAGCAGAGGCCTAGCTTTACTGCCCATCAGTTTAGGGGCCATATAGACAACAAGCTCATCCCAGCAATTCTGAGCAACAAAGGCACCCAAGAGCGACGCACCCGCCTCGACAAGCACTTCATTACACCCCTGTTCGGCGAGTGTGCACAACACCTGATCCAAATCAAAATGCTGGGCATGGTCGAGATCCATTGCTTGCACGAGAACACTATCATTATCTGTAATCTGTCTGGGCAAGGCAGCTCCCTTACCCGCAAAATAGACACACCTTCCGGGCAAATGAAACAACTTCTCTTGGCCCGACAATTTGGTCTGCGGGTCCAGTACCACTCTTAGCGGCTGCCGTGCAATTGCCAAATCTGCATATTCTGTATGTAGTTCGCCTTCTCGCAATATCAAGCCCGGATCATCCAGTTTAACCGTGCCCAAGCCTGTAAGAACGGCGCTACTGCGCGCCCTTAATTTTTGTACATCGGCACGAGCCGGTTCACCGGTAATCCATTGGCTTTCGCCCGAGGCCATTGCTGTACGACCATCGAGACTCATCGCCACCTTTAATCTGACATAAGGACGTTGCGCCGACATTCGCTTAATAAAGCCGGGGTTGAGCGCGCGCGACTGTTCTTCTAACAAACCCCATTGAACCGCTATTCCCGCTTCTTCTAGCAAGGCATAGCCTTTTCCTGAAACTAGAGGGTTAGGATCAACCATTGCACCCACTACGCGCGTAACGCCCGCTTCGATCAAGGCGTTAACGCATGGAGGAGTCTTACCCTGATGACTGCAGGGTTCCAAGGTTACGTAAGCGCAAGCTCCCCGCGCGAACGACCCCGCATCGGCGATGGCATTCACCTCGGCGTGCGCTTTGCCCGCAGTCTGGTGCCAACCTCTACCTACTACCTCGCCGTTTGAAACAAGCACGCAACCAACCCGCGGATTGGGCTCTGAGGTATATAAGCCACGCTCTGCTAAACGCAGCGCTTCGGCCATGAAAGCATGGTCTTGATCGGACCACTTGGTATTTCTCATAGAGGCGTGCTTATCCTGAACTGTCACGTTTATCGGCGCTGCACTTCAGGCCGCGACAAACGCTCGATTTCTTCCTTAAATTCATTCACATCCTGGAAACTTCGATATACCGACGCAAACCTGACGTAGGCGACTTGATCCAATTGTCGCAGCTCATGCATAACCTCCTCACCGACCAGCAAGGAGGTCACTTCTCGCTCTCCCGTTGCTCTAATTCGAGATTTGATATTGTTGATTGCCGTTTCGATCGCCTCGATACTCACAGGCCGCTTTTCCAAAGCCTTCGTAACACCGCGACTCAGCTTATCCTCATCAAAGGGCTGTCTTGTGCCATCCTGCTTTACCACCCTGGGCATGACCAGCTCAGCCGATTCAAAGGTGGTAAACCGCTCATGGCAAGACAAACACTCTCTGCGTCGACGCACCTGCTCACCTTCAGCAACTAAACGAGAGTCTATGACTTTAGTATCTGTAGTTTGACAAAAAGGACAATGCATCAGCGCACCTCGGCATTCCTTGAAAGAGAGTGTGGCGACCCTTGTATTAAGGGCGCCACCTAATTATCAGGCGTAAACCGGCAAACGAGCGCAAATGGACTTGACCTGGCTCTTCACGGTTTCAATAGTCGAGTCCAACTCCGAGCCTGCGATCATGGCATCCAGAACATCACACATCCACCCGGCCAAAGACTGACAGTCTTCAGGTTGAAAACCACGGCGCGTTACAGCCGGTGTACCAATACGCAAACCACTTGTCACAAAGGGTGAACGAGGGTCATTAGGCACAGAGTTCTTGTTGACGGTGATATTCGCCCGCCCCAAAGCTGCATCGGCATCTTTACCAGTAATATCTTTGTCGATCAGGTCGAGCAGAAACAAGTGATCATCGGTGCCGTTGGATACAATTTTATAACCGCGATCCTGAAAAACTGCGACCATGGCCTGCGCATTCGCAACAACCTGAGTCTGATAACTCGCAAACTCTTCAGACATTGCTTCTTTGAAGCATACAGCCTTAGCTGCAATAACATGCATCAAGGGGCCTCCCTGACTTTCAGGGAATACAGCGAAGTTCAGTTTCTTTTCAATTTCTTCGTTAGACTTGGCGAGAATCAGGCCACCACGAGGGCCACCCAGAGTTTTATGCGTCGTCGTAGTCGTTACGTCGGCAATGTTTACCGGGCTTGGGTATACGCCAGCAGCCACTAGGCCCGCTATATGCGCCATATCCACCAATAAGTAAGCGCCCACTTCGTCTGCTATATCTCTAAAACGTTGCCAGTCTACAATTCGAGAGTAGGCAGAAAAACCAGCGACAATCATCCGAGGCTTATGTTCGCGCGCTAACGACGCCACCTGCTCATAATCGATTTCACCCGTTTGTTCATTCAAACCATACTGAACGGCGTTATAAATGCGACCCGAAAAGCTAACCGTTGCCCCATGAGTCAAATGCCCACCATGGGCCAGACTCATGCCCAACACGGTATCGCCAGGCTTACATAGCGCCATATACACTGCGGCATTTGCTTGCGAACCAGAGTGTGGCTGCACATTGGCATAATCGGCACCGAACAAAGCCTTAGCTCGATCGATCGCCAACTGCTCGACCACGTCTACATGCTCGCAACCGCCATAGTAACGCTTGCCGGGGTATCCTTCGGCATACTTGTTGGTCAACACGGAGCCCTGAGCTTCCATCACGCGGGGACTGGTATAGTTCTCCGAAGCGATCAGTTCAATATGTTCTTCCTGACGCTGAGCTTCTGCTGCTACTGCATTGGCTATCTCATCATCAAAACCAGCTATCGTCATATCACGAGTAAACATTCGTTGCCTCTATCATTCATCTATTAGGATCACCGCGATCAAATGCAGCCTTTGAGAAGCAGCCCTGATCAAAAAACGCGCCATTTTATACGATTATGGGCACAACATCACGCACAATTGCGTTGACTTTTGGTAGCCAAAGACAGTCTTTGAGCGAATAATTGCCAAGCCAACGTATTTTAGTTAAGTTTCGCCCATATTTTTTATTGCATAAGCATCAGGACATCAACATGGCGCAATACGTATTTACCATGAACAGAGTGGGCAAGGTTGTCCCTCCAAAGAAAGAAATCCTCAAAGACATTTCCTTGTCGTTCTTCCCCGGCGCAAAAATCGGCGTTCTCGGCCTGAACGGCGCAGGTAAGTCAACCTTGCTACGAATTAT
>JBFJVR010000034.1:0-11663 GCA_041624095.1 Oleiphilaceae bacterium | reverse complement strand
ATCGCGCTACCCGACTCCGATGCATACTTAAGTGCTGCCTTTAGGTCCTTGCCACTGATCATGCGATGCAAAGCATTGAAATCATTGCGATTGGTTCGTTTAGCCATCGATAAGTACACATAACGCTCTATCGCAATGATCATACCGACAAGCAGCACAATCGAAATGGGATACATGAAGAATCCCCCTTCCTGAAAAAATCGAATTACCGTATCTAACATATTGTTCACTCCTGAAGGCACCGTTAACCCTACACTTTAATTAGCTTGCGAAAGCAGACTAACTGCGTTCGAATTAACTGAAGTGTAGAAGCTAAGAATGCAAATTAGGGTGAAATATGGAAAGTCTGTGTTGCGAAATGTGTCCGTGCATACACGCGCACAGTCGAGCTGTGACGACGGTCATGTTTTTTCGAAGCAGTCCTATTCTATATCTGATGCTTCCTTTTGCGCCCGAGCCGAGCTCGGTGGCTACGGCTTCGAGCAGAACACGTATCCGGTCCTATCCGAGAGCAAAAAACATCACATCAAGCTGTGGCATAGCCACTACCTATGTGGGCAAACCCACTAAATCTTAGCCAAGCAGGGATATCCTTGGTTAGCGTCATTGCTCCCCTAATTGTCAGGCTCTGATCAGCCTTAACATCAGCCAGACTGACATCCCCCAGCCAAAGTTGCGTCATCGTTTTTAGCGAACACCTAAAGTTGACATCGGAATCGTAGCCCGGATTATCAACACACAGGTCGACTTCGCCTGCGTCCACCAACATCCACCAGTGACTATAAACGGGGCTTAAATCGGTAAACTCAAAATGGATGACCGTGCGGCCGATGGGGAGCTTGTCGCAGTTAATTGTGCGGCGCATATCCCACATCAGCAGCTCAACACTCAGGTCATCCTCAGACATTTGACTTCGCATCCAACGCGCCCCCCATGCACCAAGCCCCATAATGGTGGGTTCAAGTTCTCTACCTGCTTGTGTTAGATGGTATTCCCAACTCTTTTGGTCTTTAGAATGACGACGTTCAACCAAGCCACGCGCCTGTAGAGAGCTAAGCCGTTGTGACAACATGGTCGGGGAGATCAGAGGGAGCCCTCGTTTAAAATCGTTATAACGAAGACTTCCGCACAGCAGTTCGCGTATTAACAGAATCGTCCAACGCTCGCCGAGAGCCTCACACGCCTTTGCTATCGGACAAAATTGGCCATAACCTCTCATGCAATTCTCCTTTACGTTTTAGACCACGCTTGGCATAGCTATAGTTTCAGAACTTTGATTTCCTACAGTATTCGCTAGTCATTAAGTCTTTACTACGTTTTTCGTACCTTAAACTACGTTTAATGTACTTAACAGCTCAATATTACTCTGTTCTACTGGGCTTAGTTTAAAACGAACACAAACACACCGAGGAGCATACAGATGAACACACAAAACGTATTTAAAGGTGGCTGCTTCTGTGGCGCAGTTAAATTTACTCTTAGCGGAACGCCAGCTCTTCAAGGTTACTGCCATTGCGAATCTTGCAGAAGCTGGTCAGCGTCGCCAATTAACGCCTTTACCCTTTGGAACCCAGAAGCACTTAAAGTGACTCATGGGGATGACAAGATTGTCTCATTTGAGAAAACGCCTGCGAGCCAGCGCCACTTTTGCCGCCAGTGTGGAGGCCACTTATTCACCCAGCATCCTGAAATTTCGCTGACCGACGTGTATGCGGCGACGATCCCTGATTTTGATTTTAACCCTGAGTTGCATGTGCACTATCAAGAAAGCACCCTGCACATACACGATGGTTTACCAAAAATGAAGGACTTGCCAGCCGAAGCAAACGGATCCGGTATACAACTACCCGAATAGAAACCAGTAAACCATGCAAACGGAGAAAATTGAGTATGAACAAGATCGCCATTATCCAACATCCTCCCTGTTTTTTGTCAAAAACCCAGACCATTACCAGAGCAACTGAACTGCTGCACGAAGCTGCCACTCAAGGAGCGCAACTGATCGTATTTACCGAGGCATTTATTCCGGGCTATCCTGCTTGGATATGGCGGCTCAGGCCCGGAGGAGACTATGGTTTGTCGTCAGAGATTCATGCGCGTTTGTTACACAATGCCATTGACCTAGAAAGCCAAGATCTCGACCCCCTCTTCGAAGCGGCAAGACAACATCAGGTTACTGTTGTTACAGGTTTGCACGAACGCGATGGTCAGCACAGTCGCGCGACGCTATACAATACCGTCATTGTGATTGGACCAGACGGAACGTTGTTGAATCATCATCGTAAGCTAATGCCCACCAACCCTGAACGCATGGTCTGGGGCTTTGGTGATGGACGCGGCCTTAACGTAGTAGACACTCCTGTTGGTCGCATCGGAACACTGATCTGTTGGGAAAACTACATGCCGCTCACTCGTTATACTCTGTATAGCCAAGGCGTAGAAGTCTACATCGCACCTACCTATGACAGTGGCGACGGCTGGATTGGTAGTCTGCAACATATAGCGCGCGAAGGCTGCTGTTGGGTCATCGGCAGTGGCAATGTGTTAAGGGCAAGCGACATTCCCGACGACTTCCCGCAGAAAGCCATGCTCTACCCAGACGCAGAAGAATGGATTAACCCAGGAGACTCACTGGTTATCGCTCCGGGTGGCGAGATTGTTGCCGGCCCATTACGCAAAGAAACCGGAATCTTGTATCACGAGATTGACTCTAACAAAGCGGCTGAAGCTAAACGTGCATTCGACGTCGCCGGGCATTATGCTCGTCCGGACATCTTTACTCTTCACGTAGACAAACAGCCACAGAGCTCCATCGTCTTTGAGTGAATTTTCTATCGCGTAGTTTCAGGTTTTGTTTCCAGTGTGCTTTGGTAGACCGAATGGTACTTAATAAGTCGTTTGAATTCATCGCGTTCTAAAAAAACAAGGGGCTGCTGCAAAGCAAAACTCTGGCTTGGTTTTTCGAGAGCCCGTACTTCCGGTGGTTTCCAGGGCACCACATAAAGTACCGTAGGTAACTCCTGGTTACCGCGAATTCGCGCGCCTTCCAGCGTCAGAATTTCGGGTTCAGACGCATGTACAGGCAAATGAACCGCTGCAACAAGCGCTACCAAGCAGGCTGTGCCTAAGACCTTATTCATTCCTGCTCCCCTTGCGCCGATATACGGCTTTTGATATCGAAAATCCAGTCCTTAAGTTCGGGCGGCGCGTTCTCAACTTGCGCCTGATAATGCTCATATAGGCTTAAGGCTTCGACTAAACGCCCTCGATAAAGGTCGAGCAAGATAGCCAAATTTCGCAGCGCTGGCAGGTAATTTGCGTCCACATCTAGGGCGCGTCGGTAGTAGCCTTCAGCTGCGTCAAATTCGCCTGCTTCGCGCGACAATACTCCAAGGTAGTTAAGCGCATGCAAGTTGTTTTCTTGGTGCTCAAGAACCTGCTGAAAATGTGCCTCGGCTTGTTCCGCACTGCCCTGCTTCATCGCAATGATACCAAGATTAAGTTCTGGGCCGGTCAAGCCGGGCTTGGCGTCGAGCAGGCGCACATAGATATCGCGGGCATCATCATAGCGCCCGGCTCGCTGCAGTTCCAAGGCGGATTCAAACTCCTGTTGAAGTGCAGTTTGCAAACGCGCTTCAGCGGCATGCTCCGCCCCTTCGGTTTCTTTTGTGACTTTGTTTGCGCAGGCACTAATCAACGCAATGCTGAATATTATCAACAGCCTGGCGGCGCGCTGCTTTATGCAATTACAACTCATCGACAAACTCCACTGTCACTTCAGGCTTGTTATAACGGCCAGGTAACAAGCGCTGCAAAGATTCAAAACTGTTTTTAACCCAATCATCATAAATGCCACTCCAACTGCGGCTAGCATTCTGCTCGTGTATATCTATGGCACTGTCTTCAAAAGGATAGGCTTGCTCCTCGAGCAGTATGTCATATTGTTCGAGTTCCAATTCGTTAAGACCATTCGGACGGTCTGAATCCATTAAGTCTTTGCTGAGTTGGGCGTAAATCTCGGCCATACGATAACCTGCCTCGGTAGCATAAGACGACACCCCGTAACTCGCTGTTTTCTGGTAGGCCTGCATGGCTTTTTCGAGCGCGGCGGTTTTCTTCCTCATCGATTCCTGCAAGGGTAAGCTCAGCTTGATTGCTTTGTACTGCCTGAAGGCATCATCGGCTAGCACCGCGGATGCGCGAGCCGCCAAGTATCTCATGCGATCATCTGCTCTATTGCCGGCGCGATCAACGGTTTTCATCTGTTTGGTAAGCCAAAAACGCCGCTTCAATGGTTTATCGCTCAATTGATAAAGTTCAGCCAGACGATTGGCGCTTTCCATATAATCGTCGAGTGGTTCGGGATAGGTGTTTGCATATTGTCGATAGCTCAGAATCGCTTGAGGATAGTTCTTCGCTCGGTCGTAGAGTTCAGCCGCGATAAGCAAAGTGTCTTGTTTTTCCTGCTCAGTCTTTGCTAGCTTAAACATCACTGTGAGTTCATCGGCTGCTTTTTCCCATTGCTCTGTTTCGCGATAAGCCAGTGCCATTTTAGGAACCAGAGAGTCTAGCTGCACGTGCTGCGGATAGCGCAAACGAAAAGCACTCATCACCTCAATTGCCCGTGACCATTGCTTCAATTCGAGTAAATAACTGGCAGCGTCGTAATCCGCATTGGGGCGTAAAGCCGATGATGGTGCTACGCGCCCGACACGCATAAACTCTTCCACTGCTCCGGCTTTATCACCAGCTAACAGCTTACTTTCAGCCTGCTGGTAAACACTTGCCGCCAGATTTTCGATCAGGGCCTTATGTCGCTGATCTTCAATAGGAAGCACCACCAGAACATCGTGATACGCCTGTTCGGCCTCGGTATAGCGCCTTAAAGTATAAAGGCTATGCGCCTTAATAATGCGGGCTTCTAATACGATGTGCGGCTTACTGTGCAGCTGCGGCCAGTCGATCAGTTGCTGCGACAAGCTCAGGGCCTGTTCATGTTCCTTCTGCTCAAATGCAAAACGCGCGGCGATATAAAGCACCTCGATTGCGCGCGCATCATGCGCATGCAGGGTAGCGAACCTCAAACGATTGGCTTGTTGCGCTTGTTGTTGAAACTGATAATGAGCCTCATCGGCGCGATTCCATACCTTTGCATATTCCGCGTAAGCAACCACTGCGGCATAGGCAGCTTCTGTCGCACCCTCATAGCCTTTGAAGTCATAAGCTGCTCGCTCGTAAGCCGCGATCGCAGACTCCCAGTCTTTAAGTTGAGCCAAACTTTCGCCAAGTAAAAACACGCTTTCCGCCGTCAAGACATGCGTTGGGAAGGTAGCGATAAACTCTCGATAAAAGCCAGCTGCTTGTTGATACTCGGTCTTACGCGCTGCACCCTTGCTGCGCTGCGCTTTAACGTAATGCCGGTTTGCCAATTCTATTAACAAGACCTCGAGTTGCTGCTTTACATAAGCCAGCCTGTCACCGTCGCTATTGCTTATCCCCTCACTTTGGCCAGGAGTCTCGTGCTCTGCCCAATACGCACTGTTACGGCCATATTCGCTTACAAAACGAACTTTCTCGTCATAAATATCCTTCACGAACCCGGCCTGCTCCAGCGTATTTATCGTGTTAATCTGATAAACCGGAGACCACAAACTCAGCGGGTGCAGTGCGATATAGCGCTGATACACCTCAATAGCGTCGCTAAATTGTTCCTTGCCCAACAGCAATTCACTGTAGCGATCGTATACCAGAATCTCGTAATGCTTTGCTCCGATCGTAGCAAACAGTTTCTCCAGACTATCGGCGCCACCAAGGTAAGAAAACGACAAGCCCATTACGCGGAACAGGTCTTCAACCATTGTCTGATATTTATGATCAACACGGCTAAGCTTATGATTTATATTGGAATCGTCTTCTGTCTCCAAAACCAGATCGAGCACACGGCTATAGCTGACTAGCGCTGCTTCATAGCGATTCTGTTTGAACAGCGACCAGCCCTGCATGTAATGCGCATTTGCCAAGAAGCTGCTTTCACCCTGAGCGATAACCGCCTCAAAAGCTTGTTGCGCAACGGCGTACTCGCCCAAAGAAAACAATAACTCCCCCCGCCTGAACTGCACTTCCGTCAGATACTGTGATTGCGGGTACGTCTCGACGAGGCGGGTCATCGTCACCAGATAGGCATCACTCATGCCTTTTAAATCGTAAGTTTTGGCCAACTGGTAAAGTACTTCGTCGTTCACTGTGCGCTGAGGATATTTTTGTAATAATCCTGTGTAGGCATCGATCGCGATGTCCAGCTCATCCACCGCCCGATCTGCCATCAGCTCTTCGCCCTTCATCATCTTTAAATCGGCTAAACGATGCAGAACCCTTACTTGACTTTCAGGCTCCTCGAGCAAAGGCAGCAATGCGGAATAACTAGCAATGAGTGCATCCAAACCCGGGGGCCCACTCAACTCACTACTACGCATCATGGCAGCCGGGTGGATGGAGTCGAGCTGAATTGCTTCGAGCAGTGCCGGGTCGGGGCTGGCATCTTGCTCACCGAGACCCAGCGATTGACACCCACTGATTAGAATAAGCGTTGAGATGGCGAAAATGCGCAGCAGTAGTATTGGCGCAGCCGGGAACAAACTAATCACCCTCAACCTCCTGGCCTGACGTCGAACTCGCTGCTGGAGTGTCGGGTTCATTCGGGTTCGACTCGCTGTTCGCGCCTTGGTGAGTCTGCTGCCGGTACAAGTCATCTAGCAAGCGCGCGCTCGCCTCAGCAGCGCTCAACTGGTAGGCCTCCAGTACGCGTTGTTGTTTGTCGAACTCTGCATGTACGAGGTTCATCATGCGTTCACGAGTCGACTGCAGAGATTGCGCCAATTGCTGATGTAAGTAATTGAGGCGGACTTTACCTTCTTGCACTCGCTCGCTGAGGTTTTGCAAGCGATGATCCGAATTCATTTCTTGCTGTAACGCCGTATAACGCGCGTTAAACTCCGCCATCGCCTTGTTTAAACCTGCAAGTTCGCGTTGCGCCGCCCAACGATTTACGCCATAGCGATCAGCCACCCACCAGTCGAAATAATCAGCTATACGTTTTATTTTTTGGCTATACTCAGCCTTCTCTTCACCTTCGGGTAAGCCGGCAACCTTGCGCTGCACCGCCTCGATTTGTTGCTGATAGTCACGCTGCTCGTCATCGATAAAAAACATCGCATCTTCTGCTGCCAATGCACGTTCTATCGCTTCAGCGTATGCTTTTTGCTGCGCTTGCCAGCTAGCTACATTTTGTTTTTCCAACTGGCTTCGAGTCTGAGCGATGCGCAAGCTTCGATGCTCTGAACGCGTTGCCAGCATAGTGTCGAAAGTGCCGAGTTGCTGCTCCCAACGCCCCAGTCCCCGTTGCAGTTTGTAAAGCTCATGGAGGTCACGCAGTGCCAATTGAAACGCTTCGCCGGCAAACAGTGTCGCCAAGTCAAAAGATTCGGGCAAAACCCGAATACGTCCGTAAGCATCATTACGTATATCTGTCACGCCTAAGATTAGATAATTCGCTGTACGCTCAACTGCACTATTTTCCATGCCGCCTTGATCGATCTTTAAGTTCGACAAAATCGTTTCTTCGCTCAGGGATGCGCGCGTTTGTGCTAAGGAATCCAACTCACTTCCGTAGTACTGAAAAGCGCTTTGGTAGGCTCCTTGAGCAATGGCAATGTCCCCTAGCTGCTCATACAAATATGCAGTTGCATACGGCACTTGGCGCAACCATGGAGTAAACAACGAAGGCTTTTGGAGGCGCTTTAATGCCGCCAATGCCTGTTCGTAGTACCCCAAATGCGCCGCTGCGACGGCATACTGGAACAAGGCCTGTTCTGCAAACGGGCTCTCGAAACGAATTGTACTAAGCATTTGGTATGCCTGCTGATATTGATCCTGCTGCATCAATAATTGCCCAAGGCTTAACCTGGCCCGTTCCTCCAGTGCAGCAAGCTCGTTTATTACAGTTGCATCCCATTTTCGTTCACGCGCCCGCGACAATACTTCGACAAGCCCACTTAAGACGCTCACTGCGCTTGTTAGGTTTCCCTGTTGGGAATAGAGAACCGACTCATTGTAGGCGCTGTATAAGGGCCAAATATCGTGTTCACTGCGAACTTCTTCGGGCGGGTTCGACAAAACTTCGGTAAGCCCGGTTTTACTTAGCTCACGCAATTCAAGCTGTCGCATCAGGTAATGCCACTCAGCCAGCAGGCCCGCATCGCTCTCCCCTAAACTTTGGGTATCAACCCGTGCCAGGGCTTCGCGCGCCAAAGCATCAGCGGTCTCGCGCTCGGCCTTCGAATCAGAGCTGCCTTCCAGATAAAGCACCTTACCCAAATAGAACCAGGCTTTGTTACGATCACTTGGAGCGATTTGCTCTTTAAGCAAGGCTTCAAAGGTGTGCTTGGCTTCTCGCGTCATCCCATAAGCAAGCATTAAGCCGCCTGCAACGAGGTCGGGGTGGTCGCCATGCCCTTCGATACCACCGCGTTGTTTCGCCAAGGATAGCAATGCCAAAGCTTCAAAGGATTTGCCTTGATAGTATTCATACAGGGCCATGCCATATAGTGGGCTTTTGGCTCGCGTAAGCGCTGTCTCAGCCAAAGTCTGACCACATAGTGCAGCGCCTACAATTAGCAGCACTGCAATCAGCCTAACCTTACTCCCGTTAAGTGACATTCAGCTTCCCTATTGTTGCCACTCGACGATTTCAACCGTGGGTTGAAAATCAGCTGAGCGATCCTGAATGGCAATTTGCAAGGCGGCAATTTCGGTATCCTTGTTAAATCGCAAGCTTGCGGCCTTTTTATACGCCCTGTTTTCTGGCCCAATACCTTCTACGAAAGCAGTAACTTCATGCTCCCCCGTCTTCAGGTTGCCTATATACAGCCGTTGCATACCGCCCCGCGCCAAGGCTTTTACCTGACGTTCGGTATAGAGGTGCGCGGCGACAATTTCGTCATTTACCTTCAACTTTACACTATCGAGTTTCAAAAACTGGCCCGTATCAAGACTCAGAAACACGGCAAATTGCGTATTGGCCGGAAACATCAGGTCTTCTTCGAGAATGAACAGGTCGCGGTTCAGCTCGATCACCCGTTTTTTGAGTTCTTCGACACTCATTGCAACTGACTGATCTGTCGCCAACTCTGGAACCTGTTCGCCCTCCTCTGCCGTTACCCATCCGGCACTGAGCGCAAAAATAACTAAGCAAGCCAAACGACCTGCCTTCTGCCTAATTGAAAAGAAGGGATAATCTCGCGTCATAGTGTTCTGCCCTTTGCTGAGTCGCTCAGCCGTCAAAATTCAAGTATCAGAGAACTTCGTGTCACCCAAGCACTAAATGAATACAAGGGCTCTTCACCGGGGAGGAAGCTCCCTTCGGCGGTCACGTCTCTAAAATTGTCGTAGTCAAATTTGATATAGTCTGCCAAGAAACTTAGCTGTAATCGCTTGATGCCCGGTATGACGCCCTGTTGGAGTTCGTAGTTAATACCGAAACCAAAGGTAATATCGGAGAATTTACTCAGTTCCTTATCGCGCCCCAAATGCGTTTGCGAGTTCTCAAAGGGAAACAAATCGCTGTAGAAATCAGCCTGCCCCTGAGTATAAAAACGCGTTTTTGCTTCCAGCGTCCAATGATTATCGAGTGGGTGTACATAGCTTGCATCAACAGTATGGGCGTCAATGCCCCAGGTATCAGTAAAGAAGCGATACTCGCCCTTTAACGAGGCTCGATAGGGCAAATAATACATGCTGCGCACTGCAAAGGCGGTGCTGGTTCGGGTGTCGGGATAGACTTCTTGCTGGTATAGAAAATTGGCACTATTAGCCGGGTCGATATAACGGTTTCTGCGATAAGGGTTTTCAAGTTTCCCCTCATCGGTAATGACTTCGAGATCAAGGCCTAACAGCATCGATTTACTGATCACCTGAGCCACACCGAGCTGATAATTCTGACGTTTCAGCTCGTCTGTTTCGGTACTACCGCGTGTGCCGACATCATCCCAGCCCTTTGCATAGGCAAACGACACGCTGGTCAGGTCACCAAAGAAGTCCTGGCTGGCTGAAAAATAAACGGTATTTGCCTCGTAATCATTTTCGGAACTGTTGGTATAACCAAGGCTGAGGATGGATTTTTCGTGCAGATAATCAACGCCACCACTGATCTCAGTCCGCTCTTCTTCGTAAGCACTGGCGCGGGCCAACACATCGACCGATGCGGCTGAAACAGAGTCGACATAATAGTGCCCGGTAAGCGAGACCTGCGGCCCTACGCTTTTTCGCACGAGAATCGACGGGCCGTCAATTTTCATCCCGCCCCCTTCATAATTGTGCTGCAGAATATCGACTGCATCGGGCGGTAAGGTTGCGCTATAGGCGGTAAAGCTCACCAGTACCGATAACCAAAGCAGGGATCGACTAATTACAGCCACAACCGCCTCCTGTGCCGCCTTCGGCACCTCTGGCCGACTCCCGCGCCTGATACACATGGTGTATATAAGTATCGGCAAAGCCATGACGACTCAAACTCATAATAGGGTCAGCGAGTTTGTCCCGTTCATAGGGCTTAACCCAGGGCTTAATATCGGCACACCCACTGCCACCGAGCAAAACAAACCCACTCAGGCTTAGCATGAGCAGATATTTAGCTAGTTGTAGCTTCATCTCGTGCTATTCCCGAATTAACTTCTTTACCTGTTTGCGATAGTCGTCTTCATAACCGGGTTTGTAACCACGGTGCAGGAAACGACGCTGCCCGTTACGATCGATCATCACAGTAGTAGGCATAGCGTCGACGCCATATAACTCACTGACACGACTTTCAGTATCGTAAAGGATAGGAAAACTCACCGGAACCGCATCAAGAAAACGGTCAGCATCGGAAGTATCTTCATCGACACTGACGGCCAAAATTGTAAAGCCGAACTTTTCGTACTTTTTGTATATTTCGTCCATCAAGGGCATTTCCTGACGGCAGGGGCCACACCAGGAAGCCCAGAAGTTCAGCATGACTACCTGGCCACGAAAATCTTCGAGCCGCAGATTCTCGCCTTGTTTGCTCTTCAGTGTGAAATCCGGCGCGGGGCCTTCCACTGAACCCGCCCAGCCAATATTAGCGACTGCGGCCAATAGCAAGACACAAAACATGTTGTTACATACTCTCATGAGATTTTCTCCGTCTCAGAAAAACACCGACAAGCCGGTGCGAACTTCGGTATTAAAACTGGTCTTCTCTTCGCCCAGCAGGTCAATATCGTAAAGGTGCTCGCGTACACTCAGGTGGAGCGAAAGCCAATCGTTAAGCAGCAACTGGTAACCACCACCAAAACTGAAGGTAAAACGGTTATCGTCGGCGAACTCGGTTGCACCCGCTCCCACGACAAGGTAAAAGTTGCTGTTAAAGGCATAATTTCGCTCACTAAAGGGCAGCGCAAAAAAGGCTTCTCCGGGCAACAAGTTATAGCCGAAGCCAACGTTGTAATAAAAATACTCACGTTCCTCATCGCTCAGCAAACTGACATTACCTGCCAGTTTTTCGTAACTGGTTTCACCGCCTTCGGCAAACCCGACATTTCCCTCAATAAAAAATTGTTCACTCAGGTGATAGGCCACTCTGGCGCCGT
>JBFJVR010000033.1:0-11742 GCA_041624095.1 Oleiphilaceae bacterium | reverse complement strand
GGGCGGTGATGAGTTCTCCATTATGCTGTCTGGTGGTTTGGCGGCAAATGATGCGGCCTATGTTGCCAAGCGCTTGTTGGCCGCGGTTAGAGAAGTCTTCAAAATTGGTGGGCAGGATATTTTTATCACCGCGAGTATTGGTATCGCCGTTTACCCTGACGATGCCAACGAGACCGATTCCCTGCTAAAGAATGCCAGCGCCGCGACAGAAGCGGCGAAACTACAAGGTCGGGATCACTACCAGTTCTACTCCAAAGAAATGAACGTTGAGGCTGAAAAGCGACTGCAGATTGAGTCGGAGTTACGCTATGCCATCGCAAATAACGAATTCGAACTGCATTACCAGCCGAAGGTGGATCAGACATCTCGCAAGGTGGTGGGAATGGAAGCGCTGGTACGCTGGAATCACCCTGAGCGTGGCTTGTTGTCGCCGTTCCATTTTATCTCGATTGCCGAAAATGCAGGGATGATATCAGCCATCGGTGAATGGGTGATTTATGAAGCCTCTCGTCAGACGAAACAGTGGCACGACGAAGGTCTGGGTAAATTGAAAGTGTCTGTGAATGTGTCGCCGCAACAGCTGCTCGATAAAAACCTGATGAGAACCATCGACGCAGCCCTGGATTCGGGCCTGCCGCCAGAATATCTGGTCATCGAGATCACCGAGAGTGTGTTAGTGGCTGACGATGAACGTATTATCGCTATTCTTCGCGAGGTACGTGAACACGGGCCGCTGTTATCTATCGATGATTTCGGCACCGGCTATTCGTCTTTGAGCTATCTGAAACGCTTTCCGCTAAACGAACTTAAAATTGATCGGTCTTTCTTGGTGGATGTGCCCGAACGAAAAGACGATATCGCGATCGTAAAGGCGATTATCGCGATGGCGAACGGTCTGGAGCTTTCTCTGGTTGCCGAAGGAGTCGAAAACGAAGCGCAACTGACATTCTTGCAATCACTTGGCTGCAATACGATTCAGGGCTTTTACTTCAGCAAACCTTTGCCGCCGGCAGAATTCGCCAATTTTGTACGAGACATGAATGGAGCAGAGTAAGCTATAGCGGCGGTGGCAGAAAGGTGCAAGTTTGGTATGAACTGTCGTAACTATTGCGTGTTTTATGGCTCAAGCCGGAGAAGCCGGTGCGGCAGTTAAACGGTTTAAGGCTGCGTTCTCGCTTGGCGTATTTACTTGCCAGCACGAGTTTAGTGATTGCGTTACTGCTGTCAATAAAGGTATTGGCCTGATGCATCGCGATGGTAATGCGCTGGCAGTCAACGCTTTTCTGGAGTCGCACTAGCCGCCGCCGGTGCTACGACAGAAATGGCTCCCGCAGTCAGATTTGGCCCTATACCTTAAAGAATTTTATCGACGCTTGGGCAGCGCTTCTTTGGTGGGGCCTCACCGTTCACTACACATTGTAGTGTTGTACCAGTATCTTAAAGATCATGGTGTGCGCTTGAGCGTTGACCCCCGAAGCAATGCCGAGGTGCTCGCCGTCCCCGTGCCGCCAGCCCGAGCACCGAGCTTTATTCGCGGCCAAAGCAACCGAAATCTGTCGGCCGCATTCGAGCAGTCATTACTCTGGTCGATATTGTCGAGACACAAATCTATGGCAAAATTGCCTGGTACTCCAAAGATGTGTTGCAAACGGAAAAAGGGCATGTCGAGTGTATCGTAGTAGTGGGCAAGTTTTTGATAGACCATCAAGAGCAGGCACTGCGCGAGGTGACACAAGCATTGTATTATGCTGGGCGCGATATCGAGCGCGCGTTTAAATGGGGGTGATGACCTTGAGGACATCGTTTCCATCATACAAAAGCATATTCCCGAGCATACGCGAGACGCCATTTTGGCAAGCCTGAATCCGAACCTGCGCGTCATTAACTATGAAGGTTTGAATGTCGATAAGGAGGGGCTGGCTGTCATCATGGATCTGGGTCTGGAGGCCGGTATTCTGGAGCCGGTTATTGGCCTCAACGTGTTTGCAGGCAGCCGTTTTGACATGACCGTTGAGTCCTTGAGGGATGTCCCATGAAGCTGTTTTTGATGCTGCGCCGGCTTTAGCGGAGTTTTCCGCATTACCTAGCCGGGGAACAGGTTTCGGCGCCGCAGATGCTAAGCAATCCGTGTTGGCAAAAGCTGGCTCCGGCGACTGAGGCAGGCGAACATGGCGTAACCATTCCCGAGGGGCTTAAGATGCTAGACGTAAACCAGCTGCCGCAGGCGTTTATGTCAAATAGGGTAATGTTGGGATGAGCGCTGTTTATGAAACCAGTTTAAGCATAGAGCAAAGCTTAAGGGACGGGCAGCAGCCAACTCAAGCGGCGTTAGACAGGCTGAGTGAACAGGTAAAATGCATGATCAGCGAGGCAGAGCGGGTTGTAGCAGCCAATTCGGACCCCACAAACTAAGCTGGCTAGCGTGTTTGCTTCTGCTTTAGAGTTGGTGAACTTCTACCCGCCCGCCAATGATGTTAGTATCCTGAAAACTATAATAAGCACATTTGAAGCGCCTTTAGTCAGCTTCGATAGTCAGGTAAGGGCGCTCCTCCGGTAGATTGTATAAATGCTAGATATCAGTGCCCAGTCTGCCTGTTGGTTCTGGTCATGTTGTGTTCCGAATAACTCTGTTTGCCAACAACGTGATAAGTGGGCTTTTTGGAGCATTCCCTGCAATTTTCAGATAGTGTTTGTGACACCCGGTGCATCAGCGCTTACAACGGGACTCGTGACTTAGAAGGGAAGTATGAAAAACGACAACTTAGGCAGTGCAAAACAAAAGATTGCGCAATTAGCATCCGAAAAGAACTATTCAGAAGCGCACAAACAGGCCGAAGCTCTGGTGAAGCGTGCGCCAAAAGATGCTGAAGCCTGGTTTGTACTTGCCCAGCTTCGTGCACAAAGAAAAGAGTATTCGGCTGCGGTGACAGCGTGCATGCGCGCCGCGCAGGATAAAACCTCGCCCGTTTACGCACAGGCGGTCGAAAAAGCCTTACAGCTTTGCGTCGACCAACAGCTTCCAGAGCAAGGTGTTGAACCGGCCAAGGCTTGGATGGAACTGTATCCGGATAGGCCTGCTGCTTATTATTTTCTGGCGCTGTTTCTGTTTCGCCTAAACTATTTTGTACGTGCGGAGCAAAGCCTGTTGAGGGCGCTGGAGGCAGATCCCAAAAACATCGCCTTTATGGATCTGGCCGGTCGTGTTTATGCCGCATTGGCTGAACATGAAAGAGCACGCACGTATTTTGCTGCGTGTAAAAAGGTCAAGCCAGATGCCCTGCATGTTTATGTTTCGGATGTTTTTAATGCGAATGCGCATGGCGCCTTGAACGAAAAGAAAGTATTTAAACTACACTGTGACGCCGGGCGGGCATACGAGTCGACCTTTTCCAAAGGTCATACTTTCGAAGCTCGCGACCAGGCTAGCAAGATACGCATCGGCTATTTGTCCCCCGACTTTTATCATCACTCGGTGGCTTATTTTTTTCAGTCGGTACTCGATACCTATTCACGAGATAAGTTTGAGGTTTTTTGTTATTCCGACGGTAAGCATTGCGATGACATGACCAAGCACCTGAAAGGCAAGTCAGATCACTGGTGCGAGACGCATAAGCTCAGTGATGAAGGTTTGCTGGAGCAGATACGTGAGGATCAAATAGATATTCTGGTCGACCTTGCCGGCTATACCGGACAGTGTCGCTTGGCGATATATGCAATGCGTGCTGCGCCGATTCAGGTAAGTTATCTTGGTTACCCGAACACCACCGGCTTGAGTCAGATGGATTATCGTCTGGTAGATGACTTGAGCGATCCGGAAGGGCAGAGCGAAGCGTATCACACAGAAACATTGCTCCGTTTAGACGGTGGGTTTTTATGCTACAGCCCGCTGGCCGATGCTCCCGAGCCTTCTATAGATACGGCAGCCGAGCCGGAGCTTCGCCTTGGCAGTTTTAACGCCTTTCACAAGATCACCGACCAGGTTTTGGATGCCTGGGGCGAGATTCTAACCCGGCTCCCGCAAGCAAGCTTGTTGATCAAGGCCAAGGCACTTAAAGATGAGCCTATGCAGGCGCGCCTTCTCGCGAAATTCAAAGCGCGTGGTGTAGCGCCAGAACGGCTTACTTTGGTTGGCTGGACGCAAGGTAAGCACGATCACCTTGATATGTATTCAAACATCGACCTTCATCTAGATACCTTTCCCTACAACGGCACCACGACGACTTTCGAGGCACTCTGGCAAGGGGTACCCACCTTGACACTGGCCGGCAGTGTTCATCGTTCTCGCGTGGGTTTAACGATCATGAAACGTTTGGATCTAAGTGAGTTTGTTGCAGAAAGTGCGGACGACTACATCAACAAAGCCGTGGGCTTTGCGGCGAACAAACCACACCTTAGTGAACTCAGACCGCAGTTGCGTGAACGCCTAGGGAGCAGCTCTCTGATGGATAAAAAACGCTTTGGTGAAACGCTCGAAGCGGCTTATTTGCAGATGTTGGCACTTGCAATGCCGGACGATAATAAAGGGTAGACGGCGCGCCCTGGTGTCGAAATCGCTTGCTGCTGGTGAGTTTATACCTTATAAGCCTGTTCAGTTTGTGGTGTTAACTATTGCAGGAGAAGGCGAATGACGCTGCCCGAAAAAGAAATCAACCAGACCCAGAAGGCTGCGTCTAGCGCATCGTCCAATCAGCTTCCCGACGCATTCATCGATTTACTATCGCTTATGATGCGCACGCCCAGTGTCGTGGGCGCTGAGCACTCCTTTTTCCGCCTGTTACAACGCGAGCTTGAGGAGCGTGGCGCATCCGTTACCTGGTATGAAGGCTTGCTGGTGGCCCATGGTAGCAAGCCAGACAGCCTGTATTTGTCGGCGCATATTGATCGCCATGGGCTGATCTGTACCGGGCCAAACGAGTTTCAGTATGCTGCCTTTGTGGCAGGGGCGCGTTCAGACCTGCTCGGCAACTCAGTGTCAGAGCAACTGATGTTGAAAATAGTTGACCGTTTTAAGGGCGAGAAGGTTTTTGCTTATGAACCCTGGTCCGGAGTGTATCGGGGCAAGGGCGAGATTCGTAAGTCGTTTATCTGCAAGAATCGCAATAACCTGATCTTCGAACTATCGGATCTCGATCACCTTGTAGCGGGAACGCCCGTTGCTTTTTTGGATAAACTCAAGCAAACCGAACAGGCACTCATTGGTCAGCTCGACAACGTGCTTACTGCAGCGGCGCTTGTGTATTTATTTGAAACCGGCTATCAAGGCACGGCCTTTTTTACCGCTCAGGAAGAAGCCGGAAAAAGCTGGCGTTATCTGTTGGAATGGTTTCGTCGCTTTGGTGGTTCGACAAATCAATTAGTTGTTGTCGACACCAGCCCTTACCCTACCTTCGACGTAGCCTCACAGCAAGATTTGGTCTTACGGAACAAAGATGCCAATGCGGTTTTCAATGCAGAGTTGACTGCGAAGCTGCAAAATCTCGCAAGTGATCTTGGTTTGTCTTATCAGTATAAAGATCACTACGTCGAACGTCAGAATGCTGAATTACTGGCCAAGGGGGAGGTGCCGTACTCCCTTGGTTCGACCGAGCTGGGACGAATTATCGCGGCTTCAAATGGTTTGGTCGACGGGACGACATTGCAAATTCCCAGTTCGGGTTACCACACCATGGCCGAAACCGCACCTTTGGCATCGGTGTCAGCATTCCTGAATATACTTCAGGCGCTGGCTACCGGAGAATAGCGCGCAAGTACTTTGCTCCGGGGCTTTGGGCTTGGATTTTTCGAGGTATTCGCGCAAAATCGACATGATGAACTATATTTAATCCTTTAATCTGGAACGGACGCGGTATCTAAAGTCCGTTGTATACGCGATGTTCGTTGCGTGTGTTGCCGTCAGGTTTCACGTGCAGGAGGGGCTCAGCATGATTGTCAGGATGGTATAATGTCGCCTACAGACGTGCCTTCCAGCTCGGTTCGCTCCCCCAGTGTGCGCTTTCCGGGAATCGTTATTGGCCTGACCTTTATCGGGCTGGTAGCGATCGCTTTCAGTATCGCCATTATCCAAATAGAGTCAGGCGTTGCGGCTTATTTGGCTGGTGAAAGTATCTGGTCTCGGGGTCAGGTAGAAGCGGTGCGCAATCTAAACGTTTACGCTGAAACCGGCGACCCCGAAGAGCTTCGTAAAGCCAGATACTGGTACCGTATTCCCATCGGTGACCTGGAAGCGAGAAAGGCTATGGAGCTGGCCGAGATGGACTACGCACTGGCCCGCGACGGCTTTCTGCAAGGTCGTAACCACCCCGACGACATCCCCCGCATGGTCCTGTTATTCAGGCTGTTCAACGACTACCCGTATTTTCGAGAGGCAATTGATGCCTGGCGGGCCAGTGATGAATCCCTGCTCGCATTGGGCGATATCATGCAGGAACTGAATACGCTCTGGCAGAAGAACCGTACTCTAACCCCGGACGTGCGAGAACTGCACCGTCGTCTCGAACAGGTATCAGTCGATCTGGCCTCCCATGCCGCAGCGTTCAGGGAGGCCATGAGTCAGGCTAGCCGAGCCTTAAGTACGATTCTGTCCTTTGCCAGTGTGGTGTTTTTCTTGTTACTGATCGTTCTTGCCGTCGTGCTGATTTTGCGCCTGACCAAGGCCATTAGAGCCTCTGAACGTAATTTTCGTTTGACCTTTGAGCGCGCTGCTGTGGGTATCGTTCAAGTGGGCGAACAAGGTTTACTTCTCGAAGTGAACGACGCGATGTGTAGCTTGTTGGCCTACTCCCGGGAAGATTTATTGACCTTACACTACAACGATTTGATCTATGTTGACGATAAACATGTCGGCCGTGACGAGCGTATAGCACTCGAACGAGGAAAGATCGATAGCACGACGATCACTCAGCGACTCAGGCGCTCCGATGGCTCTTTGGTCTGGACAAAAATTACCATGTCTCGACTGGCGAGAACGGAAAAAGACGGACAGCGCTTTATTGGCATTCTTGAAGATGTCTCCGAGGCGCATCACTTGAGTGAGAAACTCACGCATCAGGCCGGCCACGACGACCTGACCGGCTTGATCAACCGGCGCGCGTTTGAGGCGTATCTAAGCGAAGCCTTACAGCGTGCGCGGAGTGAAAACTTTGTGCATGCCCTGTGCTTTATCGATCTGGATCAGTTTAAAGTCGTGAACGATACCTCTGGCCATTTTGTCGGAGATGAATTATTACGCCAGGTTGCTGAAGAGCTATCGCGCCATCTGCGCAAAGGTGACTTGCTGGCTCGCTTGGGTGGCGATGAGTTTGGCTTGATTCTGGATTGCTGTGAGCCCGACCGGGCGGTCAAGATTGCAGAAAAACTGCGTGAAAGCTTAATCGCTACGTCCTTTGTTTGGGAAGACAAGCACTTCAATATTGGCTGCAGTATTGGCATTGTGCCCATTTCTGCCGACAGCGTAAGTACCATGGAACTAATGAAAACCGCTGACTCGGCCTGCAACATGGTCAAGGAAAAGGGACGGAACGGGGTGATGCTGGCACTAGAGGGCGATGCCGAACTTGCCGCGCGTAGAAAACAGATGGAATGGCTCGATCGAATACGGACAGCAGTAGACTCAGACGGTCTGATGCTCGATGTTCAGCGCATCGTCGCTAACGACCAACCTGGCAGAATGCGTTATGAAGTATTGGTGCGCATGCCAGGTGACGATGGTGAAATAGTACCGCCAGGTGCATTCTTACCAGCAGTTGAACGCTTTGGACTTGCCTCCCTGCTGGACCGTTGGGTAGTCGAGCAAGTCTGCCAGCGCTTGGCGGCCTTGCCTGAGCATGTCGATGGGCTTGAGGCCTGTCATATTAACCTGATGGGGGGTTCGTTTGACGATGCAGGTTTTGCAGACTTTGTTATCGAAACCTTGGCGAAGTACAAGGTCGCGGGAGGAAAGATCTGTTTCGAAATTTCTGAGCAGGCTGCAATACGCAACTTGGCCGATGTTAAACGCTTTATGAACAAACTCAGGCTTGAAGGCTGTACCTTCGCGATCGACGATTTTGGTACCGGTTTGAGTTCGTTTGGATATATCAAGCAATTGCCGGTGGATTTTCTGAAAATAGACGGGGCATTTGTCACCAATATGGCGAGCGACGACACCGACCTCGCCATGGTTCGAGCGATTAACGATATCGGCCAGACCCTGAATAAAAAAATGATTGCCGAGTTTGTGGAGGGGCAGGCTTGCCTGGATCTCTTACAAGACATGGGCGTCGAGTATGTGCAGGGCTTCCATCTGCATAGTCCCGAAAGATTTTGTGAATGGCTGAAGGACACCAGCGGCTTCAAGCTTTAAGGCCCTTTTAAGGTCGAGTCATGGCCGAGATGCGTCGCCAAAAAGTCCAAAAAATGCTGCCGTACTTTGGGGTCGGCAAAGGCGGCAATATGCCTGCCTTGAGTAGGTAGAGCCGCCACTCTGGTGGCAGTGCTGCTTGCCTCTATTAACTGTTCGAAGTGATGGTAGCCTACGACGCGGTCATCCGGGCTATGCATCAATAAAACCGGCAAGGAATCTAGGTTGCCGATATGGCACTCGGCATCCAGATTGCTTGGCATTAAGGCCGCTGGCGCTTGTAAGACCCAGGTCAGCCAATGTTTACTCATGACTTCGCGGGCGACTTGCGGCCAACTTGCGGGAGCCGACTCTGCTACTAGTGCCTCAATAGGCTGCAGATTGGCATCGGCCATTGCGGCATAGGTAATTGCCAGGGCCCCGCCCATGCTTTGTCCGAATAATGCGAGTGGCAAGTCATTGTCGGAGCTAAGCCAACGGTGTGCGCTTGCTATATCCTTGATGGTGAGCTGCATCGTGGCGTGACCGGTCGACATACCGTAGCCCCGGTAGTCCAACAAAAATACCTGAAAGCCATGTTCCGGCAGCCAAGCGACGCTATTGATATGTGTGCTGATATTTTCGCCATTGCCGTGCAAAAACAACAGCCTGGCCCGTGGCTCACCCTTTGCTTCGAGCAGCCAGTTGGCCAAGGTTTCGCCATCGGCGGTTTGGAGTGTGATACGTCGTGCTGTGAGCCCAAAATCTTCAGGCTGATTGTAGTAGCGAGTATCGGGGTAAAAATACAAACTGGTCAAGGGCTGGCACGCAGATAAGAGCATCACAGCCATAATGAGCCCGGTTTTGCACCAGAACACAGCGCTAATATTGCGATTCATGTTGGGCTCCACTTTTCACTATCTCTTGGGTTTACTGCTTCGCTCAGTGCTAGCCAGTGTTGTTAAAAATACAGCATCCACGAGATGCGTTGGTCGAATGTATAGTGCCTTTCTGCTTCGCCACGAGGCAAGCTAAGCTCGAAATGTTGATACTGTGACTCTATTCTGATTTGCTGGTGTCTGTCGAAGTGCCAGCTTAGCTTAAGTTTGGCTTGCTGGTGTGCAAATTCAGCACCTAAAACATCAAACCAGTGGCTAAGCTCGATGCCAGCGCTCCAAGTGTCTTGTTGCGCTATCCAGCCTAAACGCGGACCCGCTGCAATTCGGTAGCCTTTTTTTAGGTCATCATCGACATCGCTACTCAGCTCTGCAAGTGCAAACACCTGCTGTGAGCCCATGCGATAGCTGAGCCCGCCGCCGCCATTTAGATATGCCGACATCGGTCTTTGTGGTGCTAACAAACGGTGCAAGCCCGTTGCTACTCGCCATGAGACCGGCGAAATTAGTTCGTTTCTGGGGCTGAGCGAGGCAATATCGATCAGGGTAAACGAATCAACTTGAGTTTCGTCAATATCCTCAAAAGTGTGGCGTAATGTTAGATGACCCATCTCGAGCCGGGCACCTGGTATATAACCCGGCAAAGGGTCCAGCCAGTCGTGATACGCGGCCCGAAAACCTAGTAGAGCGTAGTCGGTGTTTTTATCCGAGCCTAAACCTAATTGGACTCGGTGAGAAAAATGCCCTTCGTCGTCGCGGGTGCCCGGCGTGGCTGGGGGGGCGAAAACTGCGGTGTCGTCGATTTTGCTACGTGCCGAAAGCAAGGCCATTGAGCGTGCGCCTAGTTCTGGGCTCAGCTGTTTTTTACGTACCGCAAGATAACGACTGTAGTGATAAGCAAGCTCAAGGGTTTGGGCACGCTCGGTAGCTGAGAGTGAGTGTTGTGCCAGTGTGTCTTCGAGCGCAATGCCGGTATCGGCCAGTTGCTTGCTTAAGTTTCGCAGCTCGTTAGGCAGCTCACTGCGCATGCTTTCAAGTTGTGTCAGGGTTGAGGGGCGGAACTTGGCGCGCTTGAATAACTTGCCTTGGCCAAGCACTCTGACTGTGTCAGCGGGAATGGCATGAGAGAAAAACTGGCTGGCGAAGTCAAAGCGTTCGCTAGCGGCGTCGATAAGAGTAAGCAATTGATATGAACAATTCTCGTTAAAAAAGTAATAATCGAGATAGCTATCTTTCACTTCCCAGACATGGCGAACGAACTGTTCAACTTCTTCGGGTGCGAGATCCAGCTCGTATTCCCAAACATCACGCGCTTCCAGAAAACTATACTCGGTCACTTTTTGGTAGTAGGGCAGTATCGAGAATACGCCCGGGTAGCCACCACTCAGGCCTTTGTAGGTAAACAGTAATTCGTTGTCGTCGGGCTTGGCGTTGGCGGCAAAATTCACACTGTAATCGAGCAGGGGGTTGTTGCCGTCCTTGCGATCTATTCGAATCAGCGTGTGACCAAACATCGACGAGGGGCTGTTCAGGTAAGCGGCAGGGAAGATCAGCGTGAGTTTTTCTGCATCAACCTGCTCGCGCCAGTGATCAAACTTGGCGCAAGATGATGGCGGTAAAAGCCCAGGGCCAAGTTGTGTCGATAACCAAGCGTAGCGCGCAGGTAAGCGGCACTGGGCAGGGTCGTCTGCCTCAGATCCATGTAGAAAGGCATCGAGCGTTGCGATGAGTTCAGCTAGGGGGTCGGTTTTTCCTCTTGGTGACAGGAAAAAGTCTGCAGAATCTATTTGGCTTTCATTGGCACTGAACAGGCCTGCACGGTGGTAATGTAATAAGTGCCGCCATTGTTGCTGATTGGCGAGTTTTTGTAATGTGTCTTGGTCAGGTAGAGAACGGGCTTCGCTGCCGAAGGCGGTAAATGAAAGTAAGAGTAACAGGCAGAAAAGTAGTGTGCTGGATCGCACATGGCTTGTATTCATTTTAACTCGGGTTGTCTGAGGCATAAAAAAGGGTGCGTGAATTGCACCCTTTATGACCCTAAAGCGCAAGTGGCTTAAGGGTTATTTTGTCATTTTTTCTAGCTTATTAGCCTAGGTATTTAGCCAGACTCTGGTCTTTGCTCATTACTTCTACCAGTGCAGACATAACCTGGCCTGATTGAACCGTGCTTGAACTGAAGATATGGTCAAAGTTTTGCTTCACTGCCAGATTGAAGCTGGTTTGATCTGTGGAGCTTACACCAATTAACTCCGCAAGTGCCGATAGTGACTCACCTTGGCCTGATGCGCTATCAACGGCTAATTGCTCAAGGTTTTGGTCGATGAACTGGAGCGTTTGGCGGTTTAAGGGACCATTTGCATCTTGGCACCCCATTGTTCCAGAGGTCATCGCAAAAGTGTTACTAGCCGACGCGTTTGTAGTCGCAGCCATGACATGCTCATGCCATTCATCGGCTTTGACGAAAATGACTTCTGTACCCAAGCCACAACCAGCAGGGCCGTGTCCACCCGCAGCCATGGCAGTTAGTGG
>JBFJVR010000032.1:0-11779 GCA_041624095.1 Oleiphilaceae bacterium | reverse complement strand
GATGCTTTTCCTTAAAACGCATAATTCCCTTGATTACAGGAATAGTGATTGTTAGCCCCTCTTTGTTAAGATCGAGCGATAACACAACTTCATCCCCGACATCGTAGGATTCGTCAGTCTGAATACCCATGCCATAGTGGCTAAAATCAAAAGGCACCACCGGAATCCATTCTTTCTTGAAAAAAGAACGTTTTACACACACCTTGGATTCGAAGCGTAACCAGGCATAACGCTCTGCGCGGCGGCGCTCATCCGCATTTTGTTTGTCAGGCATTTGCTACCACCCTGCCCACTGCTTGCATATCGATTATTCCTTTATCATCTTTATTTTGTAGGTGACTCGCCGCCCTTCGACTCGCCCTCCCGCCACATAGCTATGCGAAACAGGCGGCTCATTGGCTATATTACCCATGGAGGAGATCGTCACTTTATCAACGCCGCTCTTCAGGTATACGGTTTTCTCATCTTTCTCGAGTACATCGAACACGCTATAGCCATAGTTCCGCGTAAGTTCCGCGCAGCGTTTCAGGGCAAATGCGTGCAGTTGCTCCCACGAAACTCGGGTTGTTTCAGTGTATTCGACGTAAAACGTATCTTTATCAATTTGCAGATCGCGATAACCAGACACTCCTTCTTCTGCAGCTTGATACGACACCGCACACCCGGTAACAAGCCCAAGAATCACACAAGCAATTAGCGATAAGAGAGTAGGTTTAAACATAAACTGTTTTCTTTGAAATGACTAACGGATGGCAAAACATACACACAAGGCTGCCTCAACAATGATCCCTGTGCTAGAGTAACTTTTTTTGGCAACTATTCAAGGTATCTCTGCGTGCCATTCAGATA
The DNA here is from genome assembly GCA_041624095.1 of Oleiphilaceae bacterium. GTDB lineage: Bacteria > Pseudomonadota > Gammaproteobacteria > Pseudomonadales > Oleiphilaceae > PZPK01. Next base: position 10,930 of record JBFJVR010000032.1, on the reverse strand, counting down.
AAATCGACCAGCCATAAGCTGGGACAAGCATTCGCTCCCCTTAACAAGCATTGGATTGTAAGCAAGGGCACACTCTCCGTGTTGAAAAAAGTGGGCTTAGCGATGAACGGCGATAGCCCACTATCACACAACAAACAGATCTGCCTTCACTTACAATTAAACATCCCCACGGAATTCCTGCAGGTCGACTGAGATATCTGCTTTATCAAGCGCCTCTAGAACCTGGGTGTAACTGGTCACAACACGGCCAAAACGCAACAGGCCCTGAAACGCCAGCTCTTCACGATTTCGCAGTAAGGCCTTAGCTAATATGGGGCTTACCCAGCCATCGAGGCATTTCACCGTGTAGGTTTTCAGCGCGTTTAATTCCATATTTAACTGCCCTGCCCACCGCGTGAGGACAGGTTTAGCGCTAACTTGGGCTATGCTTGGGTCGCTAAGCCCGAATGTGCTTTTAGTATCAAGTAGCATCATAAGATCCACCTCCTAAATTTAGCAACAAGACGACCAAGTGATCGCCCAAATATCACACTACGGGCATTTATTAGAGCAAACACACTAATTTTATATATCACCATGCATAAGCCCTTATGGCTCCGCTCAGTATTAGCCGGCTTCGACTCGCTCACCCTCGTTACTGACATGCCTGAGTTTGCGCCGCAATACGGTATTCCTTTCTGAGCTGTTCCGACAGTGCCTGCATCGAGATGACCTCATGTATGCCCTCTACCCCATGCCCGGCACTCCATAAATCTTTCCAAGCATTGCTGCCTCCCAAATCCATATCGACCGAAGTTTTTCCCTGATACGCATCTATATCTATTCCCGCCCGCTGAATCGAAGGTTTCAGGTAGTTAGCATAAACACCGGTAAAAAGATTGGAATAGGCAATATCCCGCAAGCCAGACTCAACTAACATCGTCTTATAGTCCTCATCGACTTCAGCTTCTTCAGTGGCGATGAAGCGCGTCCCCATATAGGCAAAATCGGCTCCCAGTACTTCTGCCGCTCGAATGGCGTAACCGTCATTTATCGCACCAGCTAAAGCCAATGGGCCATCCCAAAATTCGCGTACCTGACGCACTAAGGCAAATGGGTTTGTAGTACCGCCATGCCCACCAGCTCCAGCCGTTACAAGAATCAAACCATCGACACCTGCCTCAATCGCCTTCTTTGCATGTTCTGCATAAATAACATCATGAAAAACAACCCCACCCCAGCTATGCACATCCTTAACAATGTCAGCCGGGTTCCCCTGACTAGTAATTACAAAGGGAACGCGATGTTTTCGGAGCAAGGCCTGGTCTGCATCAAGACGAGAGTTCGACGGATGCACCACCTGGTTTACCCCGAACGGAGCCACTGGTAAGTCCGGATGAGCTTGAGAAAAACCTTCAAGCTCAGCAATAATTTCGGCAAGCCAATCATCGAGCAAAGCCTGAGGGCGCGTATTTAAAGCCGGAAAGGTCCCCACCATACCCTGTTTGCACGCACTGATTACCAATCTGGGACTAGACACCAAAAACATCGGTGCGCATATCACCGGCAGGCTCATGCGCCCCGAAAAAAGACCGGGTATCGCCATATCAACTCCTATTATTACTTTACAGGTTCTTTATTTTCACCGTTCAACTTAGGCGGCAGCACAGGCTTATTTAATCAACTGGGTTTACGCGCAACACCTTTATACAAAAAGCCGGCAAAACGCGGTGTTTTAGGCAAATACAAATGCGCCAAGGCATCAATACTGAAGCCCCCATCGCGCAGCAGCTGTTCAATATTACGATTTAAATGGCAACCGCCTGCGATGTTCTTCCAACACGGCGTAAGCCGGTTCTGCCAGACTCTTACAGCAGCATCCGGAGCTTCACCATGCTCCAGAAACAATAACTGCCCGTCTCTTTTAAGCACACGCCACATTTGCTGCAAAGCTCCCTGCCAGTCGGGAATGGTACAGAGCGTAAAAGTCAGCACGATGGTATCGACACTTTCATCTGCAAGCGGAATTGCCTCTCCCGGCAAACCCAACCACTCAACAGGCACCTTCGACAACGCCAGATTTGGCTGGGCCTTGCGCCGCATTCCCTCAGAAGGCTCAAGCCCATAAACCAGCTCAACCCGCTCAGCATCGTAAAATTCAAGGTTCAAGCCAGAACCCATACCAACTTCGAGCACCACACCGCGCGCAAGTGGCACAACTTCACTGCGCTGCTTCATGACCTGGCCAGAAGAACAAGCGAGATTAATCACATGGGGCAATATCCGGTCGTCGTAAAAGCTCATTTGTTATTTCTCTTGCTTATTGGTTGTTTTGAAACCAACACTAGCTTACCCTTTTCTTGCAGTTTGAGCATAGCGGTCTGCAGCTTCACTTGCACTGTATGGGGTTCATTCATCAAAAGGAGCAGAGAACCAAATGAAAAGCCTAGTTAATAGCCTATTGTATTTTCTTCTCAGTGTAGCCGTCAGCGCTGCTCAGGCCGACGCGCATCACGCGCATAGCAAGGTCTTCAAAATTACCAAAATAAAGCCCGGCTTCCAGCTATTGCAAGGCAAGGGCGGTAACATATTGCTTTCTGAAGGCAAAGACGGCTTGTTGATTGTCGACAGCGACTACAGCGAAATGACGCCTGCATTGCAAAAAGCGCTAGCCGGATTTGAAAGACCGCTGAAGTACATTCTTAACACTCATTGGCACGGTGATCACACCCAAGGCAACAAGGTTCTTGGTAAAACCGCCAGCGTGATTGCGCACGACAACGTCTACAAGCGTTTGAGCAGCAAGCAGGAGATTAAACTGTTTAACATGGTGTCTGAGCCCTACAACGAGCAAGCCCTGCCAAACATTACCTTCGACCAGACCTTAACCCTGCGCTTCAATGGTGAAACGATCTCTCTCATCCATATGCCCAATGGCCATACAGATGGTGACAGTGTTATCTTTTTTAATAAGGCCAATATCGTTCATATGGGGGATCATTTTTTTAATGGCTTCTTCCCCTTCGTAGACGTTTCGTCAAAAGGCAGCGTCAGAGGTGTCGCCGCGAACATCGATCGCTTGCTAGGCCGAATTGACAACAACACGGTCATCATTCCCGGGCACGGCCCCATCGCCAGCAAAGAAGAGCTAGTCGCCTTTAAGGAGATGCTGCTAGGAACCAGCAAAGAAGTCGAAAAAGCGATGGCGAACAACCAAAGCCTGCAACAAATTCAGACTCAAGGCCTAAGCTCACCATGGAAAAGCTGGGGCAAGGGTTTTTTGAATGAGGCAACATGGATCAACATTGTTTACGACAGCCTCGTGGCCGATGCACAAAAATAAGGTTAACGCTCAAGGGGCCACAGAGCCCCTTGAAACATTTCTATTAAACAGCTTCGTGCGCAGATGTTCAGCAGCAGATCAGTTAAAAACCACCATTAAACAGAGCGGCGCCTCACTTACGCGCAAAGGCCGTTCACGCAACTGGCTGCTTATTATTACCCCTTCCCAAAAAAAGCACCTGTGCTCAGCCATCTATCAGGCCAATCAGCCCAGCTGGCTGTGGCTCATCAAAAGACTAAACGACAGCGCCGCGCCAGCCTGCGCCAGTGATATCAAACAAGCCGCGCTTGATAATCCCGGTATAACAGTTAGTCAACTGGTAAACCTCACCTCATGCACCTTGGCGGAAGCACGTAACGTACTCGACGAAATTGAGTGGCGCGACTAACCCGCTAACGACTCATAAAAGAGCTGCGCTTTAATAACAACACAAATCGCTAGCATTGCCCTGAGACATTCGCCAGAATCGGAAAAACGGAACTCGTTATTAGAACGTTTAATTGGAGCTAAAAATGCATAATCTCGATATCCTCTACCCCGCCTTCGCCATGTTTTCCCTCAGCTTGGCCTGCCTTTTTTCACTCGGCTTTCTGCGCTTTATGGCGATACGAAAACGCGAAGTAAAAATCAGTTATTTTAGAACTTACAACGAAGGCACTCAGCCAGCTCGACTCCACCTTTTTGCACGCCATGTCCAGAATCACTTTGAAGTGCCCCCACTGTTCCACCTCGGTCTTATCTTGAGTTTTGTTACCGGAAATAATGCACTGCTTACTTTAGTATTTGCGTGGCTATTCGTCGCCGCACGCCTGGTGCATACTTTTATCCACTTAGGCCCTAACAACGTCAGCATGCGATTTTTCACTTTCGGTTTCAGTTTGATCTGCCTCTGCGGTGTATGGGCCAGTACATTTTATGCCCTAGGTGAAGCGTGAGATGGGAGAAGCGAGATGGGAGACGGTAGAAGCAAGACGGTAGACGGGAGAGGCAAGACGGTAGACGGGAGAAGCAAGACGGTAGACGGGAGAGGTGAGAGGTGAGAGGTGAGAGGCCAGACGCTGGAAGCTGGAAGCCTGAAGCTAGAAGCCTGAAGCCAGAAGTCAGAAGCAAACCCAAGCCCGAACCTAAGCACTAATATTGGTCGTTTGGGGTTGACTCGCCCATCAGACACGCCCGCCGCAGCGTGCAAACATGCTGGGTTAAGGCGCGGGCTGTTTGAGCGCGCAGCGCGAGTTCCCGCGACGCCAGCATGATCAACGCAGCAAGGAAAAGCGTGTCGTCGGGCGATGATTTTGCGCCACTTTGATCAAGCAAAGTGGCTATGGAAATAAGACGGGAGAAGCGAGACGGGAGACGGGAGAAGCGAGGCTGCAGACGTGAAAGGCCAAACGCTAATCCAAAGGCAGTTCTGTGGTATCCACGACCTTACGCATGACAAAACTGCTCTGCACCCCGGTAACACCTTCGACCCGGGTTAATTTACCAAGCAGAAAGTGCTGATAACTTTCCATATCAGCCACCATTACTTTCAACAGGTAATCTGCCTCTGAACCGGTAATTAACAGGCATTCCATAACCTCGGGAAAAGACGCAACTGCCGCTTCGAACACTTCAAATCGCTCAGGGGTATGGCGATCCATACTGATATGTATCAAGGCCGTTAAACTCAAGCCCAGTTGTTTGGCATCCAGCAGTGTCACGGTTTTACCAATCACCCCTGTCTCAACCAAGGCCTTGACTCTGCGAGAGCAAGGTGAAGGCGAAAGACCCACTTTCTCGGCCAACTCCAGGTTACTGATACCTCCGTCGGCTTGCAGCTCTTTCAGAATACGTCTATCAGTACGATCAAGTTTCACCCTATTTACTCCTTTTTAAAACCAGGAAAACCCTAATATAAACCATTAACGCAACTTTTAACCCCATATTTAATACATATTAGCCATATATTGCCCAATACACCTAAATTAGTTTGCAATTTGCCATCAATCGCCCCTAACACTTGGTTAGACTTGATCCATATCACGGACCAGTAAGAGGATTGCCGCTGCTACCCGCAGCAAGGTTTCCGGTTTCGCTCACAAGGCGTGACTGTTGTAACTGCCCACAAGGCAAAAACAAACCAGGAAATCGCACCTCAGGCCGTGAACCTCAACATTTGCGCAACATTCGGGCGATAACATGACAACGACACCCAATACCTTTTCACACAAAAAGTACCGCCCTTTTCCGGTTTTAAATAAAGCCGACCGAAAGTGGCCGTCGAATACCCTTAGCAAGGCACCTATTTGGTGTGCAGTAGATCTGCGCGATGGCAACCAAGCCTTAATCGACCCGATGAGCGTGAAACAAAAACAGAAACTGTGGGCCTTACTGGTCAAACTGGGATTCAAAGAAATCGAAATCGGCTTTCCTTCTGCATCGCAAGAAGACTTCGACTTTTGCCGCTGGCTGATAGAACAACAGCAGATCCCCGAAGACGTAACGATTCAGGTGCTGGTTCAGGCACGTGACGTATTAATCGAACGCACCTTTGAAGCTCTTGAAGGCGCACCGCGTGCCATCATCCATGTTTATAACTCGACCTCTCCCGTGCAACGCAACAAGGTATTCAAGCTCGACAAGCAGGGAATAATCGACATTGCTCGCCAAGGTGCGCGCAAAGTAAAAGACGAAGCAGAAAAGCGCCCCGAGGGTGCATGGCGTTTTCAGTATTCACCTGAAAGCTTTTCAAGCACCGAGGTCGATTTTTCAATAGAGGTTTGCAATGCAGTTATCGATGTATGGAAACCCACACCCGAGAGCAAAGCCATTATCAACTTGCCTGCGACCGTAGAATGCGCCACACCTAACGTGTTCGCAGATCAGGTCGAAACCTTTTGTGAACAGGTAACACGACGTGACAGCCTGATCGTCAGTTTGCATACCCATAATGACCGCGGCTGCGCCATTGCCGCCGCCGAGATGGGTTTGCTGGCAGGCGCTGATCGTATCGAAGGCACCCTGATGGGCAATGGGGAACGTACCGGAAATATGGATAACGTTACCCTAGCCATGAATCTATACAGTCAGGGCATCGATCCTCAACTGGATTTATCCAATGCCGACGAAATCGTGCGCGTTGTTAGCGACTGTACCCAGATCGCAGCCCACCCACGTCATCCTTGGCTTGGAGAACTGGTATACACAGCTTTCTCGGGCAGCCACCAGGACGCTATCCGAAAATGCTTGGCTCAACAAGAGGCCGACGCGCCATGGGACGTTGCCTACCTGCCTATCGACCCGCAAGACTTGGGTCGAGACTACCAATCGGTTATTCGCGTTAACAGTCAGTCTGGGAAAGGTGGCGTCGCTTATATTCTGGAGCAGGACTTCGGCTTGCAAATGCCCCGCTGGCTGCAAATCGAAGCCAGCCGCAAAGTACAGCAGCATGCAGAGCATACCAAGGCTGAGGTCAGCGGCGCTGAGATATGGCGCATCATTAGCACTGCCTTTATGCCCCAAGAAGGCGGCACTAAAATGAAAAGCTACCATATCGACCGAAACGCGCAACACGAAAGCATTCGCGCCAGCCTGCAACAGTCGACACAAGGCATTGAAGTCAGCGGTGAGGGTGACGGCGCCTTATCGGCATTTTGCGCTGCGCTAAGCCAGCATTTAGGCCAGCAACTGGAAATTATCCATTACGACCAACACGCATTAAGCGAAGGTTCCAATGCTTCTGCCGTCGCCTTTGTGCAGGTCAAAATAGCGGGGCAACGTTATTGTGGCATGGCCAAGCATAACGACGTACTCAGCGCTAACTTCGATGCTATTCTCGCCTGCGTAGACCAACACAAGGCTTGCACAGCAGGCCAGCCAAGCAGCCCGGCTACTTCCGTGGCTTAGCTCTGGAAGTCGGAATTGCAGCCAGGGGGTCATCTGGCCAGGGGTGTTTAGGGTAACGCCCCTTCATTTCCTTTTTAACCTCGGGGTAGCCTTGTCGCCAGAAACTGGCCAAGTCTTGTGTAACCGCCAACGGCCGTCGAGCTGGAGAAAGCAAATGTACGGTCAAGGTCACCTTGCCACCCGCGATAGTGGGAGTCTCACTACAAGCAAACATTTCTTGCAGTCGCACGGCAAGCACCGGAGCTTCACCAGCATAGTCTATCGGTATACGCGAGCCTGAAGGCACAAGCAGTTTTTCGGGCGCAAGACTTTCGAGCTGTTGCGGCAACGGCCAAGGCAAGGCCGCGCTCAATATTGCAGCCAAATCGAGTTTTTCAAAATCACTCAATCGATTAATACTATTGAGGCAAGGCGCTAGATGGGGCCCAAGCCAATCGTCCAACGAATTCAGCAGTGTGGCATCACTTAAGTCTGGCCACTCGCTAGTTTGGCTTTGCTGTAAATCAACCTTCCTTAACAGGGTGACCCGCGCACGCCATTGCTGCAAAGAGTCAGACCATGGCAACAAATCCAACCCGCGCTTACGCACCAGATTCAATAGAGCCTCAAGTTTGACCTCCGGCTGGAGCTGCGTCATCGCCTCGCTCGAAAGCACCAGTCGTCCTACCTTGCGCTGCGTTTCGGCCAAAAAGCGTTCTTGCTGTTTATCCCATTCAATCAAGGGCTGCGTTTCAACAAGCGAGGCTAAGGCCCCTTCAAACAAATTTCTGTCTAAAGGAGCGGCAAGGTAGATTTGTTCCTGAGAACTCCCCGCCTGGCTACCCAGCTGAGCAATAACCAACCATTCATTTGCCTGTAAAGCATCGGGTGACCTGAGCTGCGCGGCCCTCCCGCTACTGAGCAGATAATCGAAGCTAGCAGGGCCGCGTCGCGCAGCGATGCGGTCGGGATAAGCACAGGCCAATAAGAAACCCAGTGCGCTAGCAACTGGAATTTGCTCGCCGAGCACCTTACTACCCCTACCCTCAGCCTTGCCCCTTTGCCTTCCCTCACACAAGCTTGCAAAGAGCTTACTCTGCTGTCGCCATCGCTGCACCAGCCCCTTGTGCCCTTTACCTTCTTGTTCAAACAACTCGAGACGCAAAGAAATATCTGCACCTTCATCAACAAGCGGGTCACGCTCCATTAATACCGCGCCCAATCGGCAGGCCATTGATTCTAAACCGTAACGCGCTGCCACGAGCAGCATATGAGCGAGTCGTGGATGCGATGGAAAAGCCGCCATCGCCTTCCCATGTTCGCTAATCACCCATTGACCACGCGCGTTTTTGTGCGCGGCCTGTAACACCAGCAATAATTCCAAGCCTTGTCGAAATGCAGCCTCAGGAGGTGCATCTAACCAAGCGAGTTCGTCCGGGTGCGCCACTCCCCAATTCAACAACTGTAGCGCTAAAGGCGCGAGATCCGCCTGCAATATCTCTGGGTCAGAAAACGCTCGCAATTGGCTTTGCTGCGACTCTGACCATAGGCGGTAACAGTGTCCGGCTTCTACCCGTCCTGCGCGGCCCATCCGCTGTATACTTGCTGCCCGGGATACGCGCCCGGTATGCAAGCGCGTCATTCCTGAACGCGGGTCAAAACGTGCGCTACGACTCAGACCGCTGTCAATTACCACCGACACACCTTCGATTGTCAGACTGCTTTCAGCCAAAGCCGTGGCTAATACTACTTTGCGCTTGCCAGCGGGGGCGGGTTCAATGGCTCGACTTTGCTCCATGAGACTCAAGTCGCCATATAGAGGCGTTAGCAATACGCTACCAGCCGAGCCATTTGTATCGACAAGCCCCTGAAGCGCACCTTCCAACGCTTGCGCAACGCGCCTGATTTCGCGCTGCCCCGGTAAAAACACCAGCATACTCCCCTCATGCAACGGTATAAGCTGTGTGATCTTAGAAGCAACTCGCTGGCAAACATCCTCACCCGGAACCCAAGGCGAACAGTAATGAAGCGCCACAGGAAACTGCCGACCTTCGCTTTTAATCACCGGAGCGGGATCTGAATCGCCACCTAACAGGGCAGCATAGCGCTGGTCATCCAGCGTCGCGGACATCAGCAAGATTTTAAGCGCGGCTCCGCCATCGGCTGGCTGACGAAAAACGCGCCGACCATTCAATGCCAGTGCCAGCCCTAGATCGGCGTCGAGACTGCGTTCATGAAATTCATCAAAAATAATCAGACCAATACCTTCGAGCGAAGGGTCCGTTTGCAACATACGGGTAAGCACACCCTCAGTAACGACCAATAATCGCGTATTGGCACTTTCTTTGGTATCGAGGCGCATACGATAGCCGACTCGCTGACCAAGCTTTTCACCTAAGTGGCTGGCCAAACGCTGGGCCGCGGCTTTCGCAGCCAGACGCCTTGGCTCTAACATCAATATTCTCTGGGAGCCAAGCCAGCTTGCCGACAATAACGCTAAAGGAACCAGACTGGTCTTACCTGCACCCGGCGGCGCCTGCAGCACCACTTCATCCCTTGTGTCGAGCGCATGCAACAGGTCTGGAATAACTTCATTAACCGGCAGCGCTGGCTGAGGCTGATAACTCATATACTAAAAACTTGGCTATGGTTTCTTATTCAGACCCTGCATGGCCTGCACGATATTCGAAGCCCCCAGAATCGCGGCAGCCCCTTCATAGCTGCCAGCCTGACTGCCATTCACCTGTACCGTCGGCACCTTCACAATGTCGGAGTTTTGCTTAGCCGCCTCTAACACCTTCTCGAGTGCGGCCAACTGAAGCGCTGCGGGCTTTCCCAGCACCTCTGCCTGTGCTTTTTGTCCTTTAGCAATCTCCAACAGCTTCAGCTTCTCACCTTCGCCCAAGAGCTTCAGTTTTTCTTTGGTAAAGGCGGCACTTTGCTTACCAATTTCAGCCTTAACCAGGGTCGCTTGCTGATTCGCTGTAGCGCGCTCTTTTTCGACTTGAATACGCTGTTTCTGCGCTTCTTCTTCTTTGATGTAAGTTTCTTTTAACTGTGTCGCCAACTGCTCTCTCAAGGTGGCAACGAGCAATTCAGGCGGAATAGCTGGCTCCCCCATTCGCACTTCCTGAATGGTAACGCCTGCTTTCAAACCTTCGGGAATAATCGCCTTTTCGACCTCTTCTACAATCTCATCACGCTTCTCGATAAAGTCCATGACCTTGCGTTCCTTACGGCCACCTATTGAACGTAGAATATCGCGTATTGCCGGCGTAATAATGTTATCTTCCACTTGCTGCAAGCCACCTACCGAAGCCACTACTTTGGCTGCATTAGCGGGATTAACCGCAATGATAACTCGCATATCAACCGGGACTGTCCAGCCTTCAACGCGCACATTGATCGCCTGATCAGCCGCTCCATTAGGAACAGCAACTGTAAATTGTTCTTCTTTCTGCTCAATTTTGCCTGCATCCGAAACGGTCAGATTAATCTTCCTTGCGGTATACCCCCCCTTATAGACCCAGGTTTGCAGCCGCGTCGGAATAATGGTTGTCACGTAGGCCTTAGCATTTAAGTAGTAGCGCCCGGGCGGCAAGGGAGTATCCCATACGCCAACGCAACCTTTTGGCACCACGGGCAGCGCGACTTTGTCATCACCTCGGCTTTCAATAATCGCCGGGTTTGGGCAGTCGGCATCGGTGGTTCTGACATTACTTCTGACCACCGCAACATGTCCGG
>JBFJVR010000031.1:0-11986 GCA_041624095.1 Oleiphilaceae bacterium | reverse complement strand
GACCTGACCCCGATGTTCTGCGTTTGTTACTGGTATTACCCCAATAAGTTTACTCTGACCCGAATGGCACTTACTTAAGCTTTTTCGGATGACCATTCTGCCTCACATCTACTCTAGCGTCATGCCTAGGTTTCATTAGCATTGGGAAAGCTTTTGGCCTCCGTTTTACGGCTCTAGGTTCGATACGTCCAGCGCGGTTTCCGACTCGTTGCTGAATCATTAAAGTCAGTAATGCGTCGAGCTGTCTACTATCAAGCAAATTCAACATTTGAGCGCCTGCTGACCATAGCTGAAGGCAATGCTTAAAACTCAAGCTACGAGGCAGAATATCGGCTAACATAGCCGATTGCGCCATGAGCAGTCGAATCAAGTTATAGGCCAATAGGTAAACCCAGATTTCTTTGATGATCATATCAGGAGTTTTACAGCTTAGAATATTCATTCCCATCGTGTCTTTAATGTTTCGAATATCCAACTCGACATGCCAGCGACTTTTGTACAATAACTTTAATTCATCTTTGCTAGCGTACTTTGGGCAATTAAGCGTTGTGATCAGTATCTTGCCACTCACGTTAAGCTCCCGAACCTGCAATGTTGAAGGGGCTGCCGCGTACATTGCTTCACTCATCCATTCAGGGCGAATCTTAGGTTTTGCTATGGTGATTAAGTGATCTTTTTTGCCGAGTTTCTTTCCAAGACGAAAATCTGTTGAACGTTTTCTCGAGCCTTGTTGCTCCATCAATATATCAACATTATTTGCCTGCATGTCAGCTATAAAAAAGTAGGTGGCAAAGAGTGCATCAGCTATCACTATATCGCCCGGCTCAAAAGTATTCTGGATAGAACGTAGCAATGTGCGCTCATCACCTCCCTTACCGTTAAACCGTCCAACTGCTGAATTAAGAACTGCACCACTCGCTAAACAAGTAATACCTACAAGCCTGCATATAGGAAAGCCTAGGCCTGGCTTTTGTGCGCCTTGTTGTGGAAATCTTAGCTGGTTCTCTTCAGTATCTGGCATGGTCAGTGTCGTTCCATCAACTAATCGAACCGGTCGGGACTTCCAGTGACAGTTAGGTTGTATATGCTCATTGATTAATTGTCCGGTTTCTCGTGCCAAACTAGAAATCATATCTTCGGGAAGGCGCTTCCTTGCACGACAGTATCCTCCAGTACGTGAGCTATGAGCTGTGATTCCTCCTGCTACTTTCTGAATAGCAGCCTGATTCACGATATGTTGGCAAGAGCGGTCAGCGCTCATCGATTGAGCCAGAAACATGGATAGCGTTTCGGTAGGAGGGTAAATCCTTTCGCGATGACCCGGAAGTAATGACTCTAGTTTTTCAAATAATGCATCACTAGTAAGCAGATTGAAAAAACTCGAAGAGTTTGTATTGGATAAACGTTTGTTTATACGTTTCTGTTGATCGCTGTTTCTTGTAAGGGTAGGATGCATCGAGACCGGTCCTTTGGTTCGTTGTGGGTTTGGCGATTTACAGCCTACCACTGAACCGGTCTTTCTTTAAATAATTCAATTAGTTATATCTTAAGTAAGTGCCATTCTACTCTGACCCCAATTAACCACCCCAATTAACCCTTAGTTCGCTCACAAGTATTGAAATCCCGCAAACCTGATTGTACTCTGCTCTACCTGTTATATCTTACTCAACCGCGATTTGTTTCGGAGCCTGCCGTTTTATTCTAACTGCCTTGCACAGTTAAGTTTTAAGAGCCAAACAAATAGACAATGATCAAAAGGAATGCATCAATGAAAAAATTGTTTATAACATCACTCGCTTCTATCTCTCTGGCTGCGCTCTCTGCAACCGTTTTAGCAGACACCATGCATGGCAAACGCTATATGGGTGCCGATGTAGGATTTATGCAGATCGAAAACGATAACTCGAGCGCAGATGCTGACATTACCCACCTCACCGGACGTTTGGGTGGCTATTTAAACGATAATGTAGCCTTTGAAGGCCGTGTCGGATTGGGCGTGACAGATGATACCGTTGGCGGCGTCGATTTTAGCCTGCGCTACCTGGTCGGTGCCTATACGCGCATTGGGCTCCCTCTTGCTGACAACAAAATCTTCCCCTATGTGCTGTTGGGTTTTACTCGAGCAGATTTTCAGGCGGAAGCCCTAGGGGTAGAAACTAACGACGCGGAGACAGATACTTCGTACGGCATCGGTGCCGATATCGACCTGTCGGGTATCGCTCTAACAGCTGAATACCTGAACCTGATCGACAAAAACAACGCGACCTATTCCGGTTTTTCGATTGGCCTGAAAACAACCTTTTAATTTAGCCTAAATGCGATCTCAAGTGCTGGTGCTCAAGCCTGCATCCAGCGCTTCGGGAACCGCTGTAAGCGCATAAAATAGCGACAAATTAATTCAAAACCATAGCCAATTTTTTTTTTAAGGTTTATGCTTTGCGCAGTAATCGCTAAAAGCTGAGGCACTGATCATTTTTTGTGCCTCGCTGCGACGCTTATGACACGTGAGAAGCGTGACAATAATAACATCGCGAAAAATATAAACATGGAATGTAGCATGATCAAAACACCTCGCCTTATCCGTTTAGGCACACTTTCATTTTACGTATTATTTCTTACAGGCTGTGCCGCGAGCTCGGTATTCAGCCCCTACCCAAACCAAGCTGTCGAATTTAAAACAGCACTCTCAGTAGAAGCGGAGCAGGCTCCTGGCAGCCCTAGCCGACTGGATACCATCCTTGGTGAATTAGGCGAAGAGCGCGAAAGTGCCGATGCCATGCTTTATATGATGGAACGTGGTCGAATTGCGCAGTTGGCGTCTCGCTTCGATGAAAGTAAGCAGGACTTTCAGCTGGTTATCGACAAGTTTGAACAGTCCGACCTGGCTTCAACCTTGACGGCCTCAGGCTTGGGCGCCGAGGGTGCTTCCATGATGACCAACGACAATGCCATACCCTACAAAGGTGCTGGCTACGAGCGGATTTTTACGCACCATCATCAGGCACTCAACTACTGGGGCTTGGGTGACATTGAAGGCGCCTCGATTGAGTTTCGTAAGGTAGCCCTCGAACAACAAATTCTGATGGAGAAGTACGAAGCTGAAATTGCCGAAGCGCATGAGCAAGCCCAAGAAGAAGAAATTGACATTGATACTCTATCGAGCGAATTTGCGGGCCTCGACACTGTCGCGGGTCAGGTAAAGAGTTCTTTCCAGAACGCATATACCTTTTATACGTCGGCAATGTTCTGGGAAGCAACCGGAGAGCTGAATACTGCACTCATCGATTACAAGAAAGCGCTCGAAATCAACCCCGGTGCAGAGGTGATCAAACAGGACATTGCCCGTGTTTCTAAAAAGCTTGGCATGTCGACGGACAAACTCAAGGGCAACGTACCGGCGGAGAACGAAGGTTCCGTAGTGGTATTGTTTGAAGACGGGTTTGTTCCGGCCAAAAGCGAAATAAAAATTCCGATCCCAATGTTCGATGGCGGCTTTATCTCTTTGGCTTTCCCCTACTATAAAACCGAAGAGTGGCCTACCTCTAACACGCTTAAAATATTGGATGATAACTTCACTGATCACGGCGTTACCTATCCGGTCGCCAATGTTGGCGCAATGGCGGTAAAAGACCTGAAAGAACAGATACCACAATTACTGGTTCGACAGACCCTTCGGGGTATTACCAAATACCAACTTCAGAAGCAGTCGGGCGACCACTTGGGCTTGGCGGGGAGTCTGGTTGCCAGCATCTACAACATGGTCTCGGAAAGTGCGGATAGAAGAAGCTGGCTGACTTTGCCGAATTCGGCGCAGGTTTTACGCTTTAATCTGCCCGAGGGTCAGCGCGAACTCACGCTTAGCGCGGGGCAAGCTCAACGTAGCGTCAAACTTGACGTCAAACCGCAGAAAACTACCCTGCTACGTGTAGTGCACGTAAATAACCAGCTGATTCCACAGATATTTACTTTATAGTGATAGACCTTTGGCCCAAGCCAATCAACGCCCAAAAAGGAGATTATTATGCGTCACGTCAAGCCTCTAATGCCAAGCATGACCAGAATGCTGCACACAAGCGCCCTGCTGATATTCGGTTTATTTTTAACTGCCTGTGCAGTTAATGAAACCGCAACCGTGAAAGTCGGGCCCGATGGAACGACCCAAATCCTCGAATCGAATAGCGGCTTGCTGTCTGCGAGTCTCGAAATCACCGACTCAAAGGTGGGTTATGCCGGCAACCTGATGAAGGCACAGGTCACACTAAAGAATGCCTCGCGTAGCGATTTGACCTTCCGCTACAAGTTCAAGTGGCTGGACAAAGATGACTTTGAAATAGCGATTGATGGCCGCCCCTGGACACCATTAACAATCACTCCCTACGAAAGCAAATCGGTACAGGCAATCGCGCCAAACCCGACGGCAAAATCGTTCCGAATTATGGTTCAAGACTAATTCAATTTAATGATCAAGGAGAAAAAAATGAAATTGATAAAAATCAGCGCTGTAGTAATGGCAAGCTTAATGATGGTTGCCTGCGCAAGCGGCCCTAAAATTTCTTATGGTGATGCAACAGCGGTAGAAACGACGACGACAGGCTTCGGCTCCACCGACCTACAGACAATTGCAGCAACGTTGGTTGATGATTTGGTGTCTTTCCCTCCTGTGGTGCAAATGACGGCGACACGCCGTCCTGTGGTATTTGTTGATAAGATCAAAAACAAGACTACCGAGCATATTGATACTGAATCAATTACCGATACTGTTCAGACCAAACTGCTTAAATCCGGCAAATTCCGTTTTGTTGATATGACAGCCGTGCGTCAAATTCAGGAACAAATGCAGTTCCAGATGGACAGCGGTATGGTAGACCCTTCAAAAGCGGCGGCCTTCGGTAAGCAAACCGGTGCGGAGTTTATGCTCTACGGTAACATGTCCAGTATTGTGAAGCGTAACGACAGCACCAAAGATGTTTACTACAAGTTCACACTTAAGCTGGTTAACCTTGAGAGCGGCATTATGGAGTGGGCTGGCGAGAAAGAAATCCGCAAGTCTGGTGAAAAGTCATTCTTTTCTCTCTAATAAAAGCTCAGTAAATACAGCTTAAGAAATTAGCTATAGAATAAAAGCGCAATAGAGAGATCTACTGCGCTTTTTTGTATCACCCTACTAAAGGAGGCTTCAGGATGAAAGCGACCCTACTATCACTACTTCTTTCGGTGTTAATGTCCGGGACGGTTCTGGCGAAAGCCACGTTGACCGATAGTTCGGCAACCGGTTATGGCGAAAGCTACCAAGAAGCATTAGCAGCCGCTCTATTTAATGCGGTAAACCAAGTAAAAGGCGTTACGGTAAACAGCGAAAAACAGCTCCGCGCGGACTTGCTTAAGCTCGTTTCGAGCGACGAAACCAAAACCACTGCGCAAATAGGTGTTGAGGAAAAAATATTCACCTTGTCAAAAGGCTGGGTAGAATCCTATACCGTCACATCCAGCAAGCAGCCTTCCGGAAAAGACGGCAATTGGGCGGTAACGGTGAAGGCTAAGATCCCGCAACAAAAATCCAAGATAAAAGACAACAACCGTGACAGCATTGCAGTCATGCCATTTCGTTTTACCCACGATACCTTCGCTCTCGAAGGAAGCACGACCACCAGCAATGGCGCGCAAATGAGCAGCAGAATACGTGACCGTATTTTAAGCTCGCTGACCCAGAGCCAGAAATTCGTGGTGGTAAATCGCGATCACGGTAGTGAGTTTACATCAGAAAAAGCCCTACTTTCATCAGACAATGTTTCCCCCTCCGAGGCCAGTCGCATTGGTAATGTAGTCGGTGCCGACTTTATGGTTGTGGGTAACATTCACAAGCTTGATACCAAAACAGAAACCAAAACCTTTTACGGGGCAAGCAAAACAACTGCAGTCGACCATATCGATTTGTCCTACCAAGTGATCGAGGTCTCGAGCCAAAAAGTATTGTGGGCCGACACGATAAAAACCAGCCATACGCGTACTAAAGATCAAGAAACCGATGACACGCTCGAAGTTGTCGCGAGTCTGGTCTCAAATGGCGTGTTGGATCTGTTATTTCCGGTCAAGGTACTCGATGTTGTGAGCCCGACTGAGTTCTATCTCAATCAAGGTAGCGCGCGTATTAGCCAAGGCGATAAACTAGCGCTGTTTACTAAAGGTAGAACGCTTACTGACCCCGATACCGGAATAGAAATAAAAATTGACGGTACTAAGGTCGCGACGCTGGAGGCTACAACCGTCAACGCGAAGTATACTATCGCGAAGCTGGTTGATGGAGATGGTAGCGCGGTTAAGAAAGGTGACATCGTACGCGCTGTAATCGAAGACGCTACGAGTATCAACGACGCAAAAGAAGTTAGAGCTACCCCGGGCTCTAGTGACGCGCCGGTCAATTGGTAAGTACCCGATTCACACAGGCCTAAAGTGGCCGCCTTCGGGCGCCACTTTTTTGCTTCCCTCCTTTTTATTTTGCTTTAGGCTGCCTGTTCACACCTAGCACTGCCTAGGCTATTATCTGCAACCACCAGCCCATCCACTTATTTTCGGGAGTACTATGAACCACTTGTTGAATGTATCCTTGTCTGTTGTTGCTTCAACATTGCGCACCTGGCGTGGAACCACCGCTAGTAAGGCAAGCTCTCAACCCCCGGAGGCTCCGATATTGTTCGACCGCGAAGGCGACCCACACTGCCGGCTGGTTCGTGAAGCCATAACCGAGCTGAATCTGGATGTCATTATCGCACCCTGCCCCTTGAACGGGCGCAATCTCAAAGCGCTTAAGCGTGAATCTGGGAATGACACCGTACCCTATTTGGTCGACCCCAACACCCAGCAGAAATTGCGTGGCCCTGAAGAGATCATTAGCTATATTTATCGAAACTATCGGGGCAAGGACCTTGACCCTAAGACCGGACTGTTTGATAAACTCAGCTCTTACGCTGCAAGTTACGCGCGTTTAAACAAAGGGCTCTTCGCCCGCCCTTCGAAGCCTTGTGTAGAACCTCTTACGCTTTACAGCTTTGAATCAAGCCCATACTCAAGGCCGGTAAGAGAGCTGCTGTGTGAGCTCGAACTGCCGTATCTGCTAGTTAACCTGGGTAAACAACAGTTGTCTGATATGGGCCCCGCCAAGTTGCGATTCAACATCGGTGCTTATAAGCCGCTACCCAACACTAAACGAGAGGCCTTCTTCAAACGCTTTGGCAATGTTCAGGTGCCGTTTTTATCTGACCCTAACACCGGGAAAGAGCTGTTCGAGTCCAAAGAGATACTGCGTTACCTTGAAGAAACCTATGCCTTGCGCTAGATGTCCCGCCGCCTGAAAGGTATGATTCGCACCCCAAATAACAGCTTAGTGAGTTAACACCACATCATGGTAACGTCCATTCTTCCGGTGTCCGGGATTCCTCAGCGCGCAGACGATCAAAGAGTTTGGGGAAACATTCCCAAAGGCGCAGAAGCCTTTGTAGCTCACCGCCTGCTTGAACAGCTGGAAGCCCAACAACAATTTTGCCTTTGGGTGACCAAGGACACACAGCAAGCAATCGCAGCAGAACATGCCTTGCGGTTTTTTGCTTCGAAAAGCGGCAAGTCTAACGAAACCCTCGATAATCTCATCGTGCTGCCCGACTGGGAAACATTACCTTACGACACCTTTTCTCCGCACGAAGATATTGTTTCGCAACGGCTTTCTACGCTTAACAAACTGCCAAGCATGGACACCGGTATTCTGGTTATTCCCATGTCTACCTTGTTGCAGCGACTTGCACCCAAGCGTTTTCTTCAGGCGAATGCGATCTCTCTAGTGGTTGGCCAGCAACTATCGCCGCAGCAGTATCGCCGCGAGCTCGACGAACTTGGTTATCGCTCAGTCGAAACAGTCTATCAACATGGCGAATATGCCCTCAGGGGAGCAATATTTGATATTTTCCCGATGGGTTACCATAGCCCGGTAAGAATCGAGCTTTTTGATACCGAAATAGATAGCTTGCGCACCTTTGACCCCGAAACACAGCGCTCAAAGGAAAAGATCAAACAAATTAACATGCTACCGGCGTTTGAGTTTCCATGGGACGATGCGAGCCGGCTTGCGTTTAGAAACCGTTGGCTCGATGCCTTCCCTAATGCCACAGTCGATTCGCTTATCCTTCGTGATATCAAAAAAGGCATCAAACCCCACGGCATTGAGTACTACGCGCCACTGTTTTTTGAAGAAATGGCTACGCTGTTTGA
The DNA here is from genome assembly GCA_041624095.1 of Oleiphilaceae bacterium. Taxonomy (GTDB): domain Bacteria; phylum Pseudomonadota; class Gammaproteobacteria; order Pseudomonadales; family Oleiphilaceae; genus PZPK01. Next base: position 3,727 of record JBFJVR010000031.1, on the reverse strand, counting down.
TTATTTGCCTACACATACACTTGCCCTGCTACCAGAGGGAGCCGACACCGTCGTTGAGCAGGTATGGCACGAGATCAGCCAGCGTTACGAAGACCGTCGTCACGATATTCAGCGGCCTATTTTGGGTCCTGACAAACTGTTTCTTCGCATTAATGAATGTTTTTCAGCACTTAAGAATTACCCCAAAATCAGCTTCTCGCATGACCCGGTAGAAGAACAAGCAGGCAAAGCAAATCTTAGCCTCTCGCCCTTGCCCGATGTAAGTATTGATGATCGCGCTGAGCGCCCCTTGGCAAAACTAAGTGGCGCTGTCGAAAGCTTTAAAGGGCGTACGCTTATCATTGCTGAAAGTGCGGGCCGACGCGAGGCTTTGCAGGATCTATTCAAGGACCAAGGGTTTCACTTTCATCCCTGCAAGGGCTGGCAGGACTTTGCCAGTACAGATAATAGCCCCTGCCTCGCTGTGGGTGGTTTGGCGAGCGGGTTTGTTGGGCCAGATGCAGGCGTACAGCTAATTACCGAGAGTGAAATTTTTGGCCAGCGTGTACTGCAGCAACGCCGCCGCAAAAAAGGCAGCGAAGAACGCGCTGAAGCGGTGGTCAAGAACCTGACCGAGCTCCGTGTTGGCGCTCCTGTTGTTCACCTCGACCATGGCATAGGGCGTTATCGCGGTCTAGAGACCATTTCTATCGATGCACAAACCGACGAGTTTTTAACTCTTGAGTATGCTGGCAATGCCAAACTATATGTACCGGTTGCCTCATTGCATCTCATATCGCGTTATAGTGGATCGGATGAAAGTCTGGCACCTTTGCATCGTTTGGGCACCGAAAAATGGTCCAGCGCCAAACAAAAAGCCATGGAAAAAATCCATGACACAGCCGCTGAATTACTCGAAGTTTATGCTAAACGTGAAGCCCGAACCGGTTTTGCCCACACTCCGCCAGGTTCTGCCTATCGGGCCTTTTGTGCGGACTTCCCCTTTGAGGAAACCTTGGATCAACAAGTCGCGATAAATGCAGTTATCCAGGATATGACCAAGCCCCAACCAATGGATCGTTTAGTTTGTGGTGACGTTGGGTTTGGTAAAACAGAAGTCGCTATGCGTGCCGCTTTTCTCGCTACATACTCGGGCAAACAGGTGGCTGTGCTGGTACCAACTACGCTGCTGGCGAAGCAGCACTTCGATTCATTTCAGGATCGTTTTGCCGGCACAGCAGTGAAAGTAGAGGTTTTGTCCCGATTTAAAAGCGGAAAAGAACAAACTGCGACGCTTAAGCGTATTAGCGAGGGCAAGGTAGATATTATCATCGGCACCCACAAGCTGATTCAACAAGACGTAAAATTTAAAGATCTGGGCTTGCTAATTATTGACGAAGAACACCGCTTCGGCGTTCAACAGAAGGAACGTTTGAAAGCCTATCGCGCCGATGTGGATATTCTGACGCTAACCGCAACACCCATTCCGCGAACATTGAATATGGCCATGGGCAATATTAGAGACCTCTCTATTATCGCTACCCCGCCAGCTAAACGCCTGTCAGTAAAAACCTTCATCAGAGAGCGCGAAAATGCGCTCATACGAGAAGCTGCACTGCGAGAAATACTGCGAGGCGGGCAGGTTTACTACCTGTTCAATGAGGTAAAAGAAATCGAAAAGGAAGCAGCGTTTCTGCGCGATCTCCTGCCCGAAGCGCGCGTTGGTGTAGCACATGGACAAATGCGGGAGCGCGAACTCGAATTGGCAATGAGCGACTTTTACCACCAACGCTTCAACGTTTTGGTGTGCTCAACCATCATCGAAACCGGTATTGATATCCCCAACGCCAATACTATTATCATTGACCGGGCCGATAAGTTTGGCCTGGCACAGCTGCACCAGCTGCGAGGGCGTGTCGGCCGATCGCATCATCAGGCTTATGCCTACCTTCTCACTCCAGAGGAAAAACGTTTGAGCAAGGATGCTGAAAAGCGCCTTGAAGCCATTTCTGCTTCGCAAGAACTAGGCGCAGGTTTCATGCTTGCGACACATGACTTGGAAATTAGAGGCGCAGGCGAGCTGCTCGGCCAAGAGCAAAGCGGTCAGATCCAAAGTATCGGGTTTTCGCTATACATGGAGCTGTTGGAGCAGGCAGTAAACTCTTTGAAAGAGGGCAAGGAACTCAGCCTTGAAGATAATCATCACGGCACCGAGATCAACCTGAGAATCCCCGCTATCATACCGGAGGACTACCTCAGGGATGTACACGAACGGCTGATTTTGTATAAGCGCATTGCAAACGCGAAGCATCCAGACGAACTTAAAGACCTTCAGGTTGAAATGATTGACCGCTTTGGTCTACTGCCGCAAGCGGTGAAGAATCTGTTCCGCCAGACCCGGCTCAAACTGCTGGCTCAAGATATTGGCATCACTAAGCTGGACGCGGGCGAGACATCGGGTAAAATTGAATTTTCATCGGACACGAAAGCTGACCCCTTAACTCTGGTGCAAATGGTACAAAAACAGCCGAACGTTTACCGTTTAGAAGGGGCAACAAAGTTAAAATTCGAGCTTTCGGCGAGCGATGTCGAAAGTAAGCTTGTAGAAGTTGAGGCTTTGCTTGCGAAGTTGATCAATAAGCAGCAAGACTAGATCGATGATCGTTCACCCTTAATAAGGCTCCACGCCTCGGCACACATGATTGGAAGCGCATGACTAGACATCTCCTTGTATTATTGGCCTTATTGTTAGCACACTCCGTCGTGGCCAATGAAGGCGAAAGCGAAAACTGGTATCAAGTCGAGCTCATAGTGTTTGAACATGTCGGCTCAGACACTCATGTCTTGCGCTATGAAGAATCCCAGTATCGCCCTCCCGAAGAGCGCAGCTATGTGCACTTTTACACACTAGGTAAACCTTTATCGGAGGAGTTTCAACTCGTACCGCTAAAGGCAGAGGAGAGAGTGCTAGGCGAAGCCTATTCCAGACTTTCCCAGTCGTCTAAAACGCGTACAATTCTTTACCAAAGCTGGCTACAGGAGATCCCCCGAAATCAATCTGTCGCAGCAATGAAACTTGCTGCTGGCCCTGTTACCGGGGGCCGGTATCAAACCGAAGGTCAGCTAAGCCTGAAACGCAACCGGTACGTACATGCAGAGCTAAGTCTTTATCATAGTGACTTCTGGTTACTCCCCTACCAAAGTGTCGTCGACTGGTTGATGGCTGATGCAGAAACCGCTATGGCCTTGCCGTGGCTGGCTATTCCAGCAGACGCCGAGGTGTTATTTAATGCGAATAGCAGCCCCGTGGCCTATAACACTGTGGTGCTTAAACAAAGTCGCCGAATAAAAGACGGAGAGCTGCATTACATCGACCACCCAGCAATAGGCGCAATCGTGACGGTGAAAGAAATCCCAGCGCCGTTTAGTTACGGCACACAGGCGTTTCCATGACCCACCTGCCCTCTGGTACCGATAAGTCAATATGGGTAGACGCCGATGCCTGCCCTGTGGTCATTCGAGACATCATTGTGAAAGCCGTCAGAAGAACCGGCATTCATTGCACCTTTGTCGCCAATAGCCCTTTGCCCCTCCCTAAACTAAAGCAACTGCGTTTTTATCAAGTTGCCAAAGGCTATGACGAAGCAGATAACTGGATAGTAGCTCAAGTAAAGCCGGGCGACCTGGTCGTCACTCAGGACATACCACTTGCGGACGAACTTCTTACCGCCGGAGCATGTGTATTGAG
>JBFJVR010000030.1:0-12038 GCA_041624095.1 Oleiphilaceae bacterium | reverse complement strand
CCATGGGAGCCGTGCTTTACCGGACGGGGACAATCAACGGCTCGGATTTGGGGGGACTTTATAAGTCAATGCCCTACACGACGGTCTTCTGCATCGTTGGCGCCGCCTCGATCTCCGCATTCCCACTGTTTAGCGGCTTTATCAGCAAGTCTCTCATTATCTCCGCGACCGTGGATCAATCCTACGTATTCGCCTGGTGGATTTTAATTTTCGCCTCCGCCGGCGTATTTCACCATTCGGGAATAAAAATTCCGTTCTTTGCGTTCTTTGCTCACGACTCAGGTATACGCACGACCGAGCCACCAAAGAACATGTTAATCGCCATGACTTTAGGTGCGGTAGCTTGTGTCGTATTGGGTACTTTCCCTTCACAAACGGTTTACGCATTATTGCCTTGGGAGCATAGTTATCAGCCTTATGACATAACTCATGTGCTGACTCAATTGCAGTTGCTGTTCTTCTCTGCTTTGGCATTTGTATGGTTGAACTTGCGCAACCTTTACCCACCAGAGTTGCCATCCACAAACCTGGATGCTGACTGGTTTTACAGAAAACTGGCGCCCGCTTTCATAAAACGCATCGCTTGCACCGTATACGGCACATACGAAAGCCTAGAGCGCTCAGTTATTACTTCCCTTAAGCGTGCGATCCATAAATCTTATGATCAAGAGGAAGGTAGGCCTAAAGGTTACTTCGCTAAGCTTTGGCCGACTGAGACAATGGTAGTGTGGGTTGCCGGCTTACTCGCAGCGTATTTGTTTCTTTACTATTTTATTTAGCAGGGCCATCTGTTCACCTTGCCTGGTCTTTTATCGCATAGACGTTAATTCACCCTCCCATGGAGCACCAAACGCTCGAATAGGGAGGGCGAGAAGCCTCGACCGGTTCAACTAGCGCTTTTCTCTGTCCAAGCAGGCAGCGAAGTCAATATTTTTTAATTGCGGCACAAAGTTGCATGGGCCTTGCCGGCTATCAATCTGCGAAGCTATGATTTCGTCCCATGCGGTGCGGCAGGCGTTGGTGCTTCCCGGTAGGCAGAAAATGAGGGTTTCATTCGCCATACCGGCTAGCGCACGAGACTGAATTGTTGATGTGCCGATCTGTTCCAATGAAACTTGGCGGAAGAGTTCTCCAAAACCATCGACCTGTTTGTCGAGCAACGGCAAGACGGCTTCTGGTGTGCTGTCTCTTCGAGTGAAACCGGTACCTCCCGTAATAAGTACGACTTGTGTCTGTTCATCTGCAATCCATGAGGACAGTGCCGCGCGGATAAGGTAAATATTATCGATGACCAGTTTCCGGTCGCTTAAGGTATGTCCGCTTTCGATAAGTTGATCGACGAGGAATTGGCCAGACGTATCGTTAGCTTCGTTGCGTGTATCCGATACCGTGAGCACTGCAATGTTTAAGGGGATTAGTGTTTGGCTGGTGTTGTGTCCCATAATCTTCTCTTTGTAATTTAGCTTTAAAGTTTCGTGTTCGTGTTATCAGTGTGCCTATTAGCCGCCGATCATAGCCAAGTGCTGAATTGCCCCGGTATGAGCTTGATGAAGGTGGTGTTGGCTCTGCTTGCCTAGCACCAATTCGCGTAGGCGCGTTGCTAGCACCTCAGGAGTATGTCGCAAATAAGGCCGCAACGCTTGGCTATCATCAGCGAACAAGCATAAATGAAGACGGCCTTCCGATGAAACACGCAAACGGTTGCAGTCGGCACAAAAATCCTTGCTGTAGGGCATAATAAGCCCGACACCGCCTGCATAGCCAGGGTGTCGGTATTCTCGTGCCGGGCCAGAATGCGCTTGCTTCTCGAGGAGTTGCCAGCCCTCACGAATAAGGGTTTGCTGTATGTGCTCGCCCGTTAAGTGCTGAGCCGCGAAGAACTTCTGGTTGTCACCGGTTTGCATTAACTCAATAAAACGTACGGTCACCGGGCGATGTTTAACAAAGCCCAGAAACTGCTTGAGTTCGCCGGCATTATACTGCTTTAGCAATACAGTGTTGACTTTAACAGGCGCCATTCCCAGTTGTTCGGCCAAGTCTATGGCCCGAATGACGTCATTAAGGCGATTGTGACCGGTAATAAGGTTAAAAGTTTGGGGGTTAAGACTATCGGCACTAAGGTTGAGTCTATCCAAACCTGCTCGAACATAAGCGGGCAGCTTCTCTTCGATGCGATAAGCATTGCTGGTAAGTGCCACCTGTTCAATACCCGGCGTGGTCTTGCATATAGCGATAATTTGGGCGAGGTCTTTGCGTAGAGTGGGCTCACCACCGGTAATGCGAATTTTCCGCGTCCCATTTGCAGCGAAAGCCGCGACGATTTTTTTGATTTCATCGAGCTTTAGCTCTTCAGGTTTGTCATCCGGCTTACAGTATCCATCGGGCAAGCAGTAATTACAGCGGTAGTTACACTTCTCTGTCACGGATAATCTCAGGTAGGTAAAGCGCCGGTGATGTAGATCATTCAACATGATTAGTCCTGCTCGAGAAAATTATGAGAATATGCATATTGAACCCGTTTGTTGAAGCTGTCGGTTTTTATCGCAATAAACATAACGATCATGCAACACGCCAATACGCCGTATAGCACCATAAAGCAGGCACTGTATATCCCTATCAGGTCGACGGCCAGCCCGAATGCTATGGGTAGGGTGCAGCCGCCAAGCGCCCCTAAAGCGGCAACTAAGCCGCCAACGACTCCCATTTGTTGTGGGAAGTACTCGTGAATCGTTTTATACACGCTGGCTCTGCCAAAGCCCTGAGCAATGCCGATGACGAAGATGAGCGCAGTAAAAACCCAAAGACCCACTTCTATTTGGATCGATACATCACGTTCTACGCCATGAATGGTCATCGTGGTCGGGGGGTAACAAAGAAAGAAGAGGGCCAATAAACATATCCAAAAAACCGCCCAGTTAACCGTACGACCACCGTAGCGGTCTGCGAACCAGCCACCAAGTGCCCTCACCATGCTGGAGGTTGCTACAAAGAACAATGTAAATGCCATAGCCTGAGTATTGGTAAGGGCATATACCCTTGCGTAATACTGGGGCAACCACAAGATCAGTGCTAGAAAACTACCAAACACAAAATAGTAATACAGGCCGAAACGCCAAACCTGAGGTGATTTTAACGCGTCCTTGATACCGAAGGCATGCTTCGTTTTTAGTGGCGAGTAGTGCCTTTTGGGAGCAAACAATGCAAACACGAACGCGGCTAATAGCAGCCCAGAACCGTAGAAAGGCCCTAGAATGTCCCATCCCCAGTGTTCGATTAGCATCGGAGCAAGGGCCAGGGTAATGGCTGCGCCTGCGTTACCTGCGCCAAATATACCCATGGCTGTACCTTGCCGTGCGCTATCGAACCAGTCCGTAATGTACTTAATGCCTATCGTAAATGACGTGCCGCTGATGCCAATCCACAATCCCAAATACAGATAGCCTTCAAAGCTCTCTATTAACGGGAGCAGAAATAATGCCGGTGCGGCGATCAGCATTTGCCACACATAGAGGTGTTTTGGTTCATACCTTTCAGCCAGCACGCCCGCCGGAATTCTTCCGAGAGCGCCGGTTAAAACGGGGGCTGAGAAGAATAGCCCAAGTTGGGTGGCGTTAAGGTCCATGCGAGCCTGCATTTCGAGACCGAGCACGGCGTATAGCACCCAAACCGAGAAGTTTGCGGCAAAGGCAAGGGTCGCTAATGTCAGCGCTCGATTTGCACCGGGGATATCGAATTGCATCTGAGGTTCTCTTGTACATTTTATCTGTGCTATGCATTAAACCAGAAAACCTCAGCATAACGGGGTCAGTAACCCTTCTGCTTCATAGTGATAATAGAGTCCTACCTATTAATGGGTAATTAGTCGCTTTTAAAGGGGGCGTTGCTTAGTGTGCGTATAGGCAGTAATGGGTACATCGTTCGTTAGAGGGCCCATAGCGAATGAGGTGAGCTTGATTCACGTCAAGTCATTTGGCGACAAGAGCAAAGAGAATAGCGTCAAAACCCAGCTTGGATAGGAGGCTTTATGTCCGGCAATAGCAATATCAACCTTTTTGCCATTAGCGACCCTAAGATAAAGACACTGCATATTACCTGGTTTGCATTTTTTCTAACCTTTGTCGTTTGGTTCAACCACGCACCCTTGCTGGTGTTTATGAAAGATGCGTTCGACATGACGAGTCAGCAGGTTAAAGCGTTAATGATACTGAATGTAGCGTTGACGATACCTGCGAGGATTATCATTGGCATGTTGGTCGATAAGGTCGGGCCTCGAAAGGTCTATAGCGGCCTGTTGATTACTTCGTGCTTCTTGTGTTTGGTGTTTGCATTCTCTCAAACCTATGAGCAACTGGCACTAATGCGCTTTCTAATGGGCTTTGTGGGCGCGGGTTTTGTAATCGGTATCCGCATGGTGGGGGAGTGGTTTCCACACAAAAGCGTGGGTGTCGCGGAAGGCATTTATGGTGGCTGGGGAAATTTTGGTTCAGCCGCTGCTGCTATGAGCCTGCCAACTTTAGCACTGTTGTTCGGTGGTGATAACGGGTGGCGTTATGCTTTGGCTACCACCGGGCTGGTAGCCGGCGCGTATGGCATTTTTTATTATCGGGTAGCACGGAATACACCAAAGGGCTCAACTTATTTTAAGCCTAAAAAAGCTGGGGGCTTAGAAGTAACCAGCTGGGGCGACTTCTATTTTTATTTGCTGATGAATATTCCGATGTATGCGGCCTTAGCCGCATTGGTATGGAAGCTTTCTCCAACCGGCGTATCCCTCTTGAGCGATAACGCTACGTATATCATCTGGGCTGCGCTGGTGGTGCTGTATGTGTTTCAGGTCAGGCAGATTTGGCATGTGAACAAGGAAAACCTAAGGCATGGTGTCGCAGCACACGACAAATACCACTTTAAACAGGTCGCTGTGCTCAACTGGTCTTATTTCGTCACCTTTGGATCTGAACTGGCAGTCGTTTCGATGTTACCGCTGTTTTTTCTCGAAACCTTCGAAGGCCTTGACCCCGTTAAAGCAGGCTTGCTGGCTGCTGGTTTTGCATTTATGAATCTTGTGGCGCGACCAACGGGAGGTTGGTTTTCAGATCGCTATGGACGCAGGACGGCATTGATGATTCTGATTGGAGGGTTAGCCTTAGGTTATTTTGTACTTAGCCAGATAGACTCAAGTTGGTGGATCCCGGTTGCTGTCATCGCCACCATGTGTTGTTCGTTCTTTGTTCAAGCGGGCGAGGGTGCAGTATTTGCCGTAGTGCCACTGATCAAGCGACGCATGACTGGACAGATCGCCGGTATGACCGGTGCTTACGGTAATGTGGGTGCAGTTACCTATCTGACGGTGTTGAGCTTTGTGGATTACAGCACCTTTTTTGCAGTTATCGCATGCTCTGCCTTGGTCGTCTTCTTTATTGCCATGCAAATGGACGAACCACGCGGGAAGATCAGCGAAACGCTGCCCGACGGAACAGTGCAAATGATTGAGGTCGGGTAAACTGGAGCAGGGCGAAGTTAGTCGTTGAGACAAGAACCGTTCGTTCCAGATTGATCGCTCAAACGGGTTTAAATAGCGGGCATGGTAAACATGAAGCAGAACTTGAAGCTCGACGCAGCGTGTCACTCAACAGCAGGCATTAAAGCAGTCAATGAGGACGCGGTTGGCCTGAGGATTCCAGAAGACGACTATTTGCTCAATCACAAGGGGGTGGCGATGGTTGTTGCCGACGGCGTATCGTCAGCCGAAGCTGGACAGGAAGCCAGCCGCACTGCAGTAGACCGGTTTCTTGACGAGTATTATCAAACCCCGGATACCTGGTCGGTCGCCAAGTGCGGCGAAAGGATTCTAGCGACGATTAATCTGAGGCTGTTTCGTAAAAGTCATGAGTTTACTACCGCTAACAAGGGGTATTTATCTACGTTTAGTGCGCTGGTGATTAAGGGTCGGACTGCGCACTATTTTCATGTCGGCGATAGTCGTGTTTACTTATTACGGGATGGCCAACTAACACAGCTAACGCAAGACCATACTGCGGCGATTGGCGATAATAAAACTACGCTGGCGCGAGCTGTTGGGATGGACAACCAAATCAATATCGATTATGGGAAAGTCCCCCTCGAGAACAACGACATCGTGTTACTGACTAGCGATGGCATACACGATTTTCTGAGCGCAGCGACAATCGAGTCATACTTAGCAAAGTCGAATTCTGCAGAGCAAGATGCAAAATTCCTGGTTCGCTCTGCGGAAGAGGCAAGCAGTAATGACAATATATCTGCGCTGGTAGCGAGAGTTATTGCGCTGCCAGAAGAAAGCATCGATGATTACAACGTCAAACTGACTCGCCTGCCGTTTCCTCCGCCACTTAAAGCAGGGATGAAACTAGATGGATATCGAATTACCAGAGAAATTTTTGCATCTAGCCGCAGTCAGTTGTATCTCGTTGAAGACATAGAGACGGCAAAATGCTTCGTTATGAAAACCCCTTCGAGCAATTACGAAGACGATATTGCCTACATAGACCGTTTTATCCAAGAGGAGTGGGTGGGCTTAAGAATCAATAGCCCCTATGTAGTAAAGATTATTCGTCAGTCGAGAAAGCGTACTTTCCTATATTATTTGATGGAATATATAGAAGGGCAGGGTCTGGATAAATGGATGGAACAGAATCGCCCACCGAGCCCCAAGCGAGCCATCGCGTTAGTTAAGCAGATTGCCGAGGGTTTGCAGTCCTTCCACGACAATGAGGCGGTCCATCAGGATTTAAAGCCCGGCAATATCCTCATCACTAGGGATGAACGGGTCAAAATACTTGATTTTGGTTCGGTATTTGTGGCGGGTCTCGCAGAGCGGGCCAACCCTATCGAGCACAACAGTGTATTGGGCACAGCGGGCTACTCCGACCCCTTGTATTTAGCAGGGCAGAACCCGGGAATACAGGGCGATGTGTATTCTCTGGCCACCATTACCTACGAGCTGTTTTGCGGAGAGCTGCCTTATGGAGAGGCGATAGAACAGTGCCGAACACCCTATGATTATGATCAGCTTCGTTACCGCTCTGCGTCACGATATAACCCCGTGATTCCGATGTGGTTTGACTGCGCATTGCGCAAGGCAACTCGTTTTGATCTGGAGGCGCGATATCAAAGTATAAAGGATTTTATGACAGATTTGCTGACACCAAATGCTGAGTTTCTGCGCGATGCTCCTGAAGAGCAGAAAAACGCCAGTACGCTGGTGTTCTGGAAGCTCATGTCCAGTTTCTGGTTTATCAGCTTTATCTTATTGGTTTATCTTTTCAGCCTCAACAAGGGCGCTTGATGTCTATCCGAACGCTAAAACATGTAAATACTTTGTGCCGGGGATGGGACACCCAAAAGAACAGTCTAGTTGTTGACCATCCATACGGCGGCTTCTACGCGAGAGTTTAGCCCTAGCTTTTTTAGCACATGTTTAACGTGTACTTTAACTGTACCGTCGGAAATATCCAGTTCACGTGCAATTAGCTTGTTACTTAAGCCCTTGGCGATAAGTTTGAGAATCTCGTGTTCGCGACTGGTTAATTTAGCGAGTATGCTACTTTTATTGTTTCCAGCCCCACCGCGAATCGCTCCTGCGAGAATGTGCGTTAGTTTTTCACTAATAACCATTTTACCGAGTGCAGCGTCCTTAATTTTTTCTAGAATCTGTTCGGGATCCATATCCTTTAGCAGATAGCCATCGGCGCCATATGTAATGGCACAGACTACATCTTCGTCGTTATCCGATACCGTGAGCATAATGATGCGTGAGCCGACACCCGCGTCCCGCATCGCCTTAAGTGTCTCCAGACCGTCCATGCCTTGCATATTCAAGTCCAGAACGATCAGATCCGGTTCTTTTGAACGCGCTATTTCAATCGCGTTTTTACCGTCACTGGCTTCGCCAATGACTTCTAGCTCATCCTCAAATTCAATCAACTGCTTCAATCCTTTGCGTAGCAAAGGGTGGTCGTCTACTAACAGAATGCTTGCGGGGGATGAGCTCATGTTCGGATTTTCCGTTTAGTAATAGGTAAATGAAGAAAGCAACCTTCGCTGATATCCAGCAAGGGCGCAAGCCCGTCACTTACCGGACTTGATCTGCATCATGTTTGCTATGACTTTTTGACCTGTCACGGGGCCGGTATTGTTAAGTGGTTTATGTCGAAATAGGTAGAAGTTTGGGTGTAGTGGGAGATGCTAAACCGCCGGGTGTCGGTGTTTCCCTGCATTGCCCTAACCCATAAGTAGTAGTTCACGTATCGTGAGTGTAATAGAGGTCTACCCCGAAGAGCGCATTGTTGTAGCAGCATTAAGGGTCGATAGTGAGCAGCAGAAGCAGGCTTGATCGAAGCCCATATAACGACTGATTGGAGAGAACCCTATGGACACGACACAGAAACAAAGCCCCGGCAAAGCGCCGAATAAAGGCGCCGACATCCATGAGTGGGATCCTGAAAACGAACAGTTTTGGGAATCCAAGGGCAAGCGCATTGCGAACCGCAATCTTTGGATATCCATTCCGAGTTTATTATGTGGATTTGCTATTTGGCTTTACTGGGGAATTATTACTGTTCAGATGTTGAACCTTGGTTTTCCGTTTGCAAAATCCGAGTTGTTTACGCTGATGGCGATCGCTGGCCTTACAGGAGCAACCTTAAGAATTCCCAGTAGTTTATTTATTCGTATAGCGGGTGGTCGCAATACCATTTTCTTTACTACTGCATTACTTATGCTCCCGGCCTTTGGTACGGGCCTGGCTTTGATGGATAAAAACACGCCACTGTGGGTGTTCCAGCTACTCGCTTTGCTGTCAGGCTTTGGCGGCGGAAATTTTGCTTCGTCAATGTCTAATATCAGTTATTTCTTTCCTAAAAAACAACAGGGCTTGGCTTTGGGCTTGAATGCAGGGCTAGGTAATTTTGGCGTGACTTCCATGCAGATACTGGTACCACTGGTGATGACTTTTGGTTTATTCGGCGCGATGGGCGGTGAACCGATGGTGCTGGAAAGCACCTCTGGTACGCTTATCGGAAAAATTCCGGCGGGCTCAGAAACCTATATACAGAATGCCGGCTTCGTATGGTTGCTATTGTTGCTGCCTTTGGCCTTCGCAGGCTGGTTTGGTATGAACAATATCCGCACCAGCGATGTTTCTCCCAAGATTCCGGGTGCTTTAGGTAGCTTCGCGATCATTAGCTTTATGCTGCTGATCGGATTCTTAACTGCTGCAATAGGCTTATGGCTGTTATTACCCGAATCGGCTAACGGCTCTGGTTTTGGCGTTCCAAAAGAGTTGGTGCTGATCATCGTGATTGCGTCTACGGTGTTACTGCTAAAACAGATTCCGGGGCAAACTAAGTCTATATTGCAGCGTCAATACCAAATCTTCAGTAACAAGCATACTTGGGTAATGAGCGTGATTTACACCATGACGTTCGGCTCGTTTATTGGGTTTGCTGCTTCCTTCCCATTAGCTATTAAAGTGATATTTGGTTACCAGCACATCATGGTAGATGGGGTAATGACGCACGATGTTAGTAATCCAAATGGGCCAAGTGCATTGATGTACGCCTGGATGGGGCCTTTTATAGGCGCTTTGATTCGCCCGGTTGGAGGATGGATCTCCGATAAATTGGGTGGTGCAATGGTCACACAGGTATGTTCGCTTATCATGGTGGTTAGCGCGCTAGGTGTTGCTTACTACATGAAGGCCGCCTACGCATCGGCGACCCCTGAACAATACTTTGTACCCTTCTTTGTTCTATTTCTAGTGCTGTTTGCCGCGACAGGAATCGGTAATGGCTCGACTTTCCGTACCATTGCGATGGTATTTCCCAAAGAACAGGCCGGGCCGGTACTGGGTTGGACCTCGGCGGTTGCCGCTTACGGTGCATTTTATATCCCCAAGGTATTGGGCGAGCAAATTAAGGCGACTACGCCTGAAGTCGCACTGGTCGGTTTCGCGGTGTTCTATGGTGTCTGCATCCTGATTAATTGGTGGTTTTACCTGAGAAAAAACGGAGAGTTTTACAACCCCTAAGCATGTGAGCTTCTATGTATGTTAAAGGTGCGCAACGGATTCTCCATCGTTGCATACGTTTGCCCGCCAATGGCGGGCTTTTTTTTGGTGAAAGAAGGCGGCAAACAGCGAACCTAAGGCCTTCTATGCTGCTTGATTGAGGTAAGCGGGACTGAATAAGAGTGAGATACATGTGCCTCCCTGTGGTCTATTACCGATCTCCAATTCACCTCCCAAATGCTTGCCGCGTTCCATCATAATCGCTAAACCATAGTGGTTCAGTTTCTCAGGGTTCTCGGGCAGCCCTTTGCCATCGTCGTCTATTTGCAAAGAGACTGCTTTATCCTTTGTTTGGGCCAATCGAATGCGCAGTACTGTTCCTTCTGAATGATTCAGGGCGTTTTGGCAGGCTTCGCGGATAATCTGCAACAAGTGAATTTCCTCTACAGAGTTCAAAGGCAGGTTTTGCAAACCATAACTGAACTCAATGCGCATCTGACCGCGCTTCCGGCATTGCTCGATCGTCTGTTTAAGCGCACCTTCAAGGCCTTCGGTATCGATCTTCAAGCGGAACGTTGTTAGTAACTCTCTAAGGTGGCGATAGGCAGAAGACAAGCCCTCGCGTAATTCGTCGATGATGGCCTGATGGTGTTCATATTTTTGTTTGTCGTGTGATTTTTGCAGGCGCATCACCTGTATTTGCAAATACGACAGGGCTTGCGCAAGCGAGTCGTGCAGTTCGCGAGCGATAACCGTACGTTCGTTGAGCATGGCGAGCCGATGTTCCTGCTCACGCGTTTCGTTCAAGGATAGGGCTATAGCAAATTGATCGGCTACTGAACGGAGTAGCTGGTCTTTCCAGGCCGGCAAAGGGGAGAGTTTCTCACTGCGAAGCTGTAACACTCCGTATTGGGTTTCGCCTCTGTTTACCGGAAAACGATGCACCATACCAAGCGCTTCAACACTATCGAAAGGAGCATTGCTTTTACAGTCTGCACAGGTAGTTTTTTTGCAATGCAGCGCTGTCTCACTGGCCTCTACCTGCATGTAGGGCAGCTCCCCTCGCGCAGTAAACAGGCACAGCTCAAGCGAAGGTTGTTGCAACAACTCGGAAAGGGTTTTGATGACGCGCTGATAATCAAAGTGGCGGCTATCACTGTCGAGCACGGCACGCGCATTTTCGAAAAGAAAGCTCAATAAGGTGTTATTGAGTTGTAACTCCTCAGTACGCTCAGCAACACGGCTTTCCAGCATTTTATGTGTTTCTGTAATTGAGGTACTCATCTGGTTAAACCCCTTGGCTAACAGCCCCAGTTCGTCATCTCCACTAACTGGAATATGCTGTTCCAGCTCACCTCCGGCAATTTTTTTTGCTGCCTGAGTTAGTTGCCCCAATGGCTCCTCAACGCGGTTTTTGAGTAAATAGAAGATTAAACTGCCGACCATAACTGTAACCAACAAGGACAGCAGCTGAATAGTGCGCAAAGAACGTATTTTCCCTTCAGCATCTAGTTGAAGCTGGTTGACCAGACTGTCCGTGTAAGCGACCTGTTGCTCTATTAGACTCAGGTCAAGTTCGCTTACGTCAAGATCTGATAGCTTTTCGAGCAAGTAGGGTCGCAATTGCCCGAACCAGTTTTGGTAACCACGGGTGAATTGTGTTTTAAGGTCGTGGTCGGTTTGTGCCTGGTTAAGGTTAGCGAATATCGGCGATGTCCATGTACGATCAAGCTTGCTGATAAGGTGGCGCGCCTGCTGAGGTTCGTTCAGCATAGTCAGTGCTATATGGTAGGTCTGCATCCGCATAGAACCAGATAGGTTAATAGCGCGAGCGTCATTGTCCGTTTTTTCTGTCAGCCAGAACGAAAAAAAGATCGACAACATGGCGATCGCCAAAATAGTTACTAATGACAAGTGAATATAGTTCATCACTGAATGCATGAAGGGGTAACGCTGGGTGGTCATGCGGCTATACCTCTAATGACACTGCTAT